>NZ_JQKQ01000044.1:0-29960 GCF_000746135.1 Bacillus sp. UNC322MFChir4.1 | reverse complement strand
GAGCCATTAGCTCAGTTGGTAGAGCATCTGACTTTTAATCAGAGGGTCGAAGGTTCGAGTCCTTCATGGCTCACCATTTTTGCGGAAGTAGTTCAGTGGTAGAATACAACCTTGCCAAGGTTGGGGTCGCGGGTTCGAATCCCGTCTTCCGCTCCAACTTGGGGCCTTAGCTCAGCTGGGAGAGCGCCTGCCTTGCACGCAGGAGGTCAGCGGTTCGATCCCGCTAGGCTCCATACAGTTATAAAAGCTTGAAGTCGAATAATAGACTTCAAGCTTTTTTGTTTATATAAATCCAATTTTGATTTTTCGACGTGTAAGCCGCTGAGATGCAAAGTGCAACATGATCGCTACTTGCTTGATGTAGAAGGAAAGGGTCCTGACCGCTCCTATACATAGTCAGATGCTCTCGCCCCTCTAAAGCGAAAAATTTTTAAATTATTATTGTAACTATTCAGCCATACATTTAATTTAGAAGTTTGGTAAGGGGGATTATTCCAGTGAAAATACGCTCCTTATTATCTATAGAAAGTTATTTTCATTTTTCAGCATATAGATTGTTGCCATGAATATAAAAATGGTCCTACACCTTGCTGCCTTTCTTTGTTTTAAAACTTTGCGCGTGGCAGGAAAAGGCCCTGACCGCTCCTATACATAGCCAGTCTCTCTCGCCCCTCTAAAACAAAAGGTTTTTATGTCAGTTCTTTCATTATTATTTATATATTTTTGATGACTCCAATTTTAATATTAAATATGAAGGGAGTTGTTTCATATGAAGATTATTATCGCGTCTGATTCTTATAAAGAAAGCTTAACGGCATTAGAAGTGTGTGAAGCAGTCGAAAAGGGGTTTCTCTCTATATATCCAGATGCAGATTATATAAGAATTCCTATTGCAGATGGCGGAGAAGGGACAGTACAAGCACTTGTCGATGCAACGCAAGGGAAAATTGTAAATATTCCTGTGACAGGTCCATTAGGAAACGTAGTAGAGGGATTTTACGGCCTTTCCTCGGATAAGCAGACTGCTTTTATTGAAATGGCTGCTGCTTCTGGTTTACATCATGTTCCATTTGAGAAACGAAATCCGTTTTTAACGACAACAAGAGGAACGGGAGAACTTATTTTACATGCATTAGAACAAGGGGTTCATCGTATCATTTTAGGGCTTGGAGGAAGTGCTACTAATGATGGGGGAGCAGGAATGTTATCGGCGTTAGGTGTGCGTTTTTTTGATAGCAACAATTGTGCTATAGAGCCAAACGGAGGGAATTTACATTGTATTACTTATTTTGATATATCACAGTTAGATTCTCGTTTAGCGCGGGTTAACATTGAGGCAGCTTGTGACGTTGCGAATCCTTTAACAGGAGCGACAGGAGCATCGTTTATATTTGGAAGACAAAAAGGTGCTACAGACGAGATGATAGAGCGATTAGATTGTAATTTGAAACATTATGCTAAGCTAATTAAACAAACTCTTCATGTTGATATAGAATTTATTCCAGGAGCAGGTGCTGCGGGAGGACTTGGAGCGGCTATTGTTGCTTTTTTACATGGTACGCTTAGAAAAGGTATTGATATTGTACTTGATTACACGAATTTTAATGCTCATCTGCAAGAGGCGGATTTAGTGATTACAGGAGAGGGAAGAATTGATGAACAGACAGTCTATGGAAAAGCACCTATAGGGGTAGCAAAGCGAGCTAAAGAGTATAATCTTCCTGTTATTGCAATTGCCGGAGCTGTTCATCCGAATCATATCCCTATTTATGAAGAAGGTATTGATGCTGTATTTAGTATCGTTTCAGGTGCGATGACATTAGAAGAAGCGTATAAAATGGGAAAAGAAAATATTTATATAACAGCACGAAATATTGCGGCTGTATGGAAACTAGGATTACAAAAACGTCCCTATTCGTAAGGGGTGTTTTTTTTTTATGCATATTTTAATGGAAAAGTATTAATTTATTGCTTCATTGTATTGAATTAAGTGTATATAAATACAAAAAAATGTCAAGTTGAGTCAGATAATAGAAAAGATTTAAAATATTTAGTGAAAGCATAAAAGGGGGAATCATCTATGAAGAAAGAAATTTCAGTTGTGGGAGTACCAATGGATTTAGGACAAATGCGTCGCGGTGTTGATATGGGTGCGAGCGCGATTCGTTATGCTGGAGTTGTTGAAAGAATTGAAAATATAGGATATAACGTAGAAGATTTAGGGGATATATGTATTGAAAGAGAAGCGCAAATAAACGAAAATGAGAAATTACGAAATCTTGAACAGGTTGTAAAAGTATGTCATGAGCTAGCAAGTAAAGTTGATAGCATTATTGAGAAGAAAAGCTTTCCACTTGTATTAGGCGGCGATCATAGCATTGCGATTGGAACGCTTGCTGGTATTGCAAAACATTATAAAAATCTTGGTGTTATTTGGTACGATGCTCATGGAGATTTAAATACAGAGGAAACATCTCCATCTGGGAACATTCATGGTATGTCATTAGCTGTAAGTTTAGGACATGGTCATCCAGCACTTGTTAATTTATACGGTGAGTATCCGAAAGTGAAAAAAGAAAATGTAGTTATTATCGGTGCTCGTTCTTTAGATGATGGAGAGAAAGAGTTTATTCGTAAAGAAGGTATTAAAGTTTTCACTATGCATGAAATTGATCGCATGGGAATGACGGCTGTTATGGAAGAAACAATGGCATACTTATCACATACAGATGGCGTACATTTATCTTTAGATTTAGATGGTCTTGATCCACATGATGCACCTGGCGTGGGTACACCGGTTGCTGGTGGTTTATCATATCGTGAAAGTCATTTAGCGATGGAAATGTTAGCGGAGTCGGGTATGATTACATCTGCTGAATTCGTAGAAGTGAATCCAATTTTAGATGAAAAAAATAAAACTGCAATTGCAGCTGTAGCGTTAATGGGTTCTTTATTTGGTGAAAAATTAAAATAAATTTCAAGAAGCAGCTGAAAAGCTGCTTTTTTTACTTTAAAATAAAGATACAGTGGCATATTATGTATATCCCGCTGTTCGCGGGTAGTAATACTCTCACCTCAACATTCAGCAAAGCAAAGAGTAAGGAGGGAGATAGACTGCCCATAAAAGCCCGATTAGTTCAACTAATAATCATTTGGGGATGAAGAGCCCCCCAATGATTAAAGTTTCACTTTATCATCCCTTCTTAAAGTCTGACATCCAATGATTACATGTCAGGTTTAGAAATGTGGTTTGAAATTGTGGTTCGTATAATGTATGTTATAATTAATTTGTTGTTGTAAATTACATATAGATGGAGGAAGGGTCAGAATGCCTTTTGGAGATATAAATGTTATTTTTAAATATCTCAGCACTATAATAGATATCACCCTTGTATGGTTTGTTATATATAAATTGATTCTTGTAATCCGTGGTACAAAAGCTGTCCAGCTTTTAAAAGGAATTACAGTAATCATTATTGTTCGTATTTTAAGTAATTTCTTTGAATTGCATACACTGCAATGGCTTATGGATCAAGCATTAACTTGGGGATTTTTAGCGGTTATTATCATTTTCCAACCAGAGTTAAGACGTGCTCTTGAGCAGCTTGGACGGGGAAGTATATTTTCGCGGGGAAGTAATCAAGAGGAAGATGAACATGAGTCGGTTGTAAATGCCGTTGTAAAGGCAACAGAATATATGGGAAAACGTCGTATTGGTGCACTTATTACAATGGCGAGAGAAACGGGTATGGGGGATTATGTTGAAACAGGAATCCCGCTAAATGCGAATATTTCATCAGAGTTATTAATTAATATTTTTATACCAAATACCCCGTTGCATGATGGGGCAGTAATTATGCAAGGAAATATTATTAGAGCGGCTGCTTGTTATTTACCATTATCAGAAAGTCCGTTCATTTCTAAAGAATTGGGAACACGTCATCGTGCGGCAATGGGTGTAAGTGAAGTAACAGATAGCTTAACAATTGTCGTATCAGAAGAAACGGGACACATTTCTTTAACAAAAAACGGCGAGTTACATCGTGATTTAAAAAGTGAACAATTAAAAGAACTGCTTATGAAAGAGTTAGGCGGAAACGTAAAACAGTCTTCTTCGTCTTTATGGAATTGGAGGAGAAAACGTCATGGATAAGTTAATGGATAATCATTGGTTTTTAAGGGGAATTGCATTATTATTAGCAATTATGCTCTATATGTCTACAAACATAGATAAAAATGTATCAGATAATTTTAATCCATCGCCTTTTCCAGTAGGAGATACAACAGAAACAATATCTGGAGTTCCTGTATCTGCATATTATGATGAGGATAAGTATATTGTAACTGGAATTCCTGAAAAAGTCAGCGTCACACTTGAAGGGCAAAATAACGTTGTAGCGGCAGCTAAAGTGAAACGACAGTTTGAGGTATTTGTTAATTTACGCGGTTATACGCCAGGAACATATGAAATTCCTTTAAAATATAGCGGAGTTCCAAATAATTTACATTTGAAAGTTCAGCCAGCAAAAATACAAGTTACTATTAAAAAGAAAGAAGTAAAATCTTTTCCAGTAGAAGTGAAATATTTAAATGAGAATCAAGTGCAAAAAGGAACGGTTATAGATAAACCGATTGTTAAACCTGGAACTGTTGAAGTAGCAGGTACAACAGAGCAGCTTTCACAAATTGCTCTTGTACGGGCATATGTTGACTTAAAAGGTATTAGCAAAACGGTGACAAAAGAAGCAAAAGTTGTATTATATGATAAAGACGGGAATCAGTTAGATTTGAAAACAGGTTCTTCGACTGTCAATGTCACTGTACCAGTTTCATCACCTGAAAAAACAGTTTCCCTAGGCGTCACGAAAAAGGGAAGTTTACAAGAAGGTATAACTGTGACGAGTATAAAAGTTGAACCGAGTGAAGTAGAGATTTATGGTTCGAAAGACGTACTTGATAATATTACATCTCTTGAGGGCATCGAAGTCGACTTAAGTAAAATTACAGAGTCAACTACCTTCGATGCCTCTGTTTCTTTGCCTAAAGGTGTCGCAAAGGTGGCCCCTAGCCAAGTAAAAGTGACAGTTGAAGTACAAAAGCAACAGCGAAAAACGATAACTGACATCCCTTTGCAGGTGAATGGGTTATCAGATTTATTAACAATGAAACTTTCTGATCCGCAAAATGGAAAAATTAGTGTTGATGTTTTTGGGGATGCAGGTGTTGTAGAGAAGATGAGTGCAGAACAGATTAAAGCATCAATTAATATAGGAAATATGAGTGCAGGAACACATGATGTTCCGATCCAAATAAGTGGTCCAAATAATGTCACATTAGAATTAAAACAAAAAAATGCGAAGGTAGAGCTCACAAAGAAGCAAGAAACAGGACATGAAGTACAAGGGCAGCCAGAGCAGCCAAAGAAGCAAGGAAATGAGCAAGAAAAAAGGAGCGAATAGTAATGGGAAAATATTTTGGTACTGATGGTGTACGAGGCGTGGCGAATGAGGAATTAACGCCTGAATTAGCATTTAAGATTGGTCGATTTGGTGGTTATGTATTAACGAAGGATACAGAGCGTCCAAAAGTTATTATTGGCCGTGATACACGTGTGTCTGGACATATGTTAGAAGGAGCTTTAGTAGCTGGACTATTATCAATTGGGGCAGAAGTAATGCGCCTTGGTGTTATTTCTACTCCTGGGGTTGCTTATTTAACGAAGGCGTTAGATGCACAAGCTGGTGTGATGATTTCTGCATCTCATAACCCTGTACAAGATAATGGGATTAAGTTTTTTGGTCCAGACGGTTTTAAATTAACAGACGAGCAAGAAGCAGAAATTGAAGCATTATTAGATAAAGAAGTAGATGAACTTCCACGTCCTGTTGGTACAGCTTTAGGTCAAGTAAACGATTATTTTGAAGGCGGACAAAAATACTTACAATATATTAAACAAACTGTAGATGAAGATTTTTCTGGCGTACATATTGCTTTAGATTGTGCACACGGTGCAACATCTTCTCTAGCACCGTATTTGTTTGCTGATTTAGAAGCTGACATTTCTACAATGGGAACATCGCCAAACGGCATGAATATTAACGCTGGTGTAGGTTCTACGCATCCGGAAGTATTAGCAGCGTTTGTGAAAGAAAAAGGTGCTGATGTTGGTCTAGCGTTTGACGGAGATGGTGACCGTCTAATTGCGGTTGATGAAAAAGGAAATGTTGTAGATGGCGATCAAATTATGTATATTTGTGCGAAATATATGAGCGAATCTGGAAAATTAAAACACAACACAGTTGTTTCAACAGTTATGAGTAATTTAGGTTTTTATAAAGCGGTAGAAGCGAATGGCATTACAAGTAATCAAACGGCTGTTGGTGACCGTTATGTAATGGAAGAAATGAAACGCGGTGGCTATAATCTGGGAGGGGAACAGTCTGGTCATATTATTCTCTTAGATTACATTACAACTGGAGATGGCATGTTAAGTGCACTTCAACTTGTAAACATTATGAAAATGACGAAAAAACCATTATCTGAGCTTGCAGGTGAAATGAAAAAGTTCCCTCAATTACTTGTGAATGTTCGTGTAACAGATAAAAAACAAGCATTAGAAAATGAAAAAATTAAAGAAATTATTCGTGTTGTAGAAGAAGAGATGAATGGAGATGGTCGTATTCTTGTTCGTCCTTCTGGTACAGAGCCATTAATTCGTGTTATGGCAGAGGCGGCAACACAAGATCTTTGTGATCAATATGTAAGCCGTATCGTAGAAGTTGTAAAAGCAGAAGTTGGGGCTGAATAATATTCGAATATTTTGACAAAAAGGAGCACATTTTGTGCTCCTTTTGCATATACTTGTTATCTACAATGAAAAATTTCATTGACGGTTTATTCCATTTGTTATAAGATTGTTTTGTTCTTTTTCTCAGCAAAATAGGTTGAAGTAAGAAGCGCCAGAACTACCTACGATGTAGTTGACGAGGAGGAGTTTATCGAGATTTCGGCGGATGGCTCCCGGTTGTTCATCACAACCGAAAGTTTTTACTTAAAGCATTGAGGTGACTCAATAGACAAAGGTGAAAGTGTGATGAGAGAAAAAGAACGGATTATACTAGCAGTGTGAAGTATGCAGGCTGAAACCAAAATGAGAGGAAGGTGAAAGTCGTTACAAGCTTACAAAGCTAGCGATATGTAAATCCGTTTTTTTTGTATGCAAAAATAAGATCGGGCTATGTCGTTATATGTTTATGAAAGAACATAAGCATATTGTAACGGCGACTAATTATGTGTGGAATCGTAGGATTTATTGGGGAACAAGATGCAAAGGAAATTTTATTAAAAGGGTTAGAAAAGCTAGAATACCGCGGATATGATTCAGCAGGTATTGCAGTGCAAGCAGCGAACGGTGTTGTTGTATTTAAAGAAAAAGGCCGCATTGCAAAACTTCGCGAAATCGTGGATGAAAATGTAGCAGCTAACGTGGGAATCGGTCATACACGTTGGGCAACTCATGGTGTTCCAAGTCAAGTGAACGCACATCCGCACCAAAGTACTTCAGAGCGCTTCACCCTTGTGCATAACGGTGTAATTGAAAACTATGAGTTATTAAAGAATGAATATCTTCAAGATGTAAACTTTGTGAGTGAAACAGATACAGAAGTAATCGTTCAGCTTGTAGAAAAACAAGTGAAAACAGGTTTGACGGTAGAAGAGGCATTCCGTAAAACATTAACACTATTACACGGTTCATATGCATTAGCGTTACTTGATGCAGAAAACCCAGACATGATTTATGTTGCTAAAAACAAAAGCCCACTATTAGTGGGTACTGGAGATAATTTTAATGTTGTTGCAAGTGATGCAATGGCAATGCTACAAGTTACAGACCAATTTATCGAATTAATGGATAAAGAAATGGTTCTTGTAACAAAAGAAAAAATTACAATTCAAAATTTACAAGGTGAAACGATTGATCGTGAACCATTTACAGCAGAATTAGATGCAAGTGACATTGAAAAAGGAACATATCCTCATTTCATGCTAAAAGAAATTGATGAGCAACCACTTGTCATTCGTAATATTATTCAAAAGTATCAAAATGAAGATGGTGAGATTGAACTTGATACAGAAATTCGCGATGCAATTTTAGAAAGCGATCGTGTGTATATCATCGCGTGTGGAACAAGTTATCATGCAGGTCTTGTTGGAAAACAATTCATGGAGCGTTTTGCAAAAGTACCGGTAGAAGTACATGTAGCAAGTGAATTCTCTTACAACATGCCATTATTAACAGAAAAACCATTCTTCATTTACATTTCACAAAGTGGTGAAACTGCAGATAGCCGCGCAGTACTTGTGCAAACAAATGAAATGGGACATAAAGCATTAACAATTACAAACGGACCAGGCTCTACATTGTCTCGTGAAGCGAATTATACATTGCCATTATATGCTGGCCCAGAAATTGCTGTAGCTTCTACGAAGGCATATACAGCACAGCTTGCAGTACTTGCAATCTTAGCAGCTGACATTGCAAAGGCAAAAGGGTTATCAATTGGCTTTGATTTAATTAGCGAACTAGGTCTTGTTGCAAATGCAATGGAAGTACTTTGCAATCAAAAAGATGAAATGGATGCAATTGCAAAAGAATATTTAGCAACAACACGTAACTGTTTCTTCATTGGCCGCAGCGTTGACTTCTATGTTGGTTTAGAAGGCGCATTAAAGCTAAAAGAAATCTCTTACATTCAAGCAGAAGGCTTTGCTGGAGGAGAGTTAAAACACGGTACAATCGCGTTAATTGAACAAGGCACACCAGTTATTGCGATTGCTACGCAAGAACACGTAAACCTTGGTATTCGCGGTAACGTAAAAGAAGTAGTAGCACGCGGAGCAAACCCTTGCATCATCGCAATGAAAGGCTTAGAAATGGAAGGCGACCGCTTCATCGTACCAGCTGTACACGAAGCACTAGCACCGCTTGCAGTAATAATTCCATTACAGTTAATCTCATACTATGCAGCGCTTCACCGTGAGTGTGACGTTGATAAACCACGTAACTTAGCTAAGTCGGTGACTGTTGAGTAAGAGATTTATAGATTTGAAATAAAGTCGCGACGTTTATAAAAAAATTGCGAAACTTTACCCCTTTGGATATGATTATCTAAAGGGGTATTTTTGTGTCGAAAAATGGATTAAAGAGGGTAGAGAAACAGGTAGTGGGGCAAATTATCAGCCTTGGCTTAAAATTCAAGATGCGTCCTCATTAGGGTGGTCAACAAGATTAAAAGGTATAAAGACCGCCAGACAACATGAGTTTTTATCGGATTTGGAACGGAACTACTTTTATTTAACTGAATTTTCTGATGTTTTTTAGGTATTCGTGAACAATTTCCTTTATTACCACAAGAAGAGACGATTGTCATTGCTGAAGAGCTTGGGATTAAACACCCAGTTGATTCAAAAACAGGCGATCCAATTGTTATGACAACGGATTTTTTATTAACAGTTGATAAAGGACAAGGTATTACAGTGGTGAAAGCTAAACACAGTTCTAAATGGGTTCAGCATAGGTTAGAGGGTTTATCCCGCATTAACGGGCAGTAAGACTCCAACCTCGAAATTCGGCGAATGCATTGTCCAGCTCTAGCGACTAGAATCTCCGGCCGTTTCGCCCCCTCGGACGAGGCAAAAAGCGCCTCTCTGTCAGGGGCGTGGGCGTCCTGCGATTCTGAGCGAGCCGCTTCCGCTTTTCTTAAGAAGTTAGGCGGGAGATCAACGGCCCGTAAAAGCCCGATTGGTTCAACTAATAATCAGTGGGGGATGGAACCCCCCCACTGATTAAAGTTTCACTTTATTGAACAAATTAGATTACTAGACATTACGAGGGGGTACATTAATGAAAATGAATGAAAAAACATATCTAAGTATAGAAGAGATTATTTCATTACCAACCTTATCAGGTACAAACATAAGTGATGATGGCAAAAACGTAGCATTTGTCAAGAAGACAGCTAACTGGAAGGGCAATCAATATAGGAATCATGTATGGATATATGAAAAAGATAAGGGGCAGAGTTACTCATTAACAACTAGGGATATAGATAGTACATACCCATTATGGTCTCCAGATTCTAGGAATATCGCATACCTTAGCCCAGTTGGTGAAGGGGATAATAAGAAAAATCAGATCTTTGTTAAGTCAATAGATGGTTATAGTGGGGTTCAAATTACTGATGAGAAAGAAGGGGTCAGTAAATTCAAATGGAAGTCTACTGGCAAGGGTTTTTATTATGTTGCACAGTCAAAAGAATCTGAGGTGATAAAGAAACGTAAGGAACTATATGGAAACTTTCATCATATAGGTAAGGAATACCAGAATAATTGTTTATATTACATTGAAATAGAAAAAGTGATACAAAATGATAAATATGAACACGAAAATAGCGTTGTTTATCAACTAACTGATGGGAAGGATTTTCATATCCATGAATTTGATATTTCAAATGATGGGAAAAAAGTTGTATTTATGGCTACACCAAGCTCAAATATGGGGGATTATATGAATGGAGATCTATATATACTAGATATTAAAGCTGGAGAGCTACAAAAGATGAATATAGATAGGTTGTTGGGAGGGAGCGTTTGCTTTTCTCCTGACGGCAGCAAAATATGTTACTCAGCAAGCATAAGGGAGAAGGATTACTATAACACTCATATACAAGACAGTACATTAGAGATACATGATATTAATAATGGAGAGCTAATTCAACCTTTAACAGATTTTGATAGTACGGTTATTCCATTACGGTGGACAGCTAAAGGAATTTTAATTAGATGGCAGAATAAAACTAATTACCTTATTGGGTTGCTATCTGAGGATGGCACTGTGGAAATGTTAAGCGAAAAAGCAGATAGCTTTATAATGGATGCTTCTATAACAAGGGATGGAAATCATATATCCTATAATAAGGCTATAACAAATGAAACCTTTGAAATCTATTTAGACGATAAAAAAATAACGGATGAAAATAGCTTTTTCAAAGGAAAGCTTAAAAGTAACAGGGAAATAATCTCATGGAAAAGTAGTGATGGTCTTGAAATAGAGGGAGTTTTATCAACCCCAGTAGAGTTTGACGCAAATAAAAAATATCCCTTATTAGTGGTAATCCATGGTGGGCCAGCCTTTGCATCCTTTCCAATATTTTCAGACTGTTTTAATGAGAAATATCCTATTGAACAGTTTATCGAAAAAGGCTTTATAGTTTTAGAACCAAACTACAGGGGAAGTTCTGGTTATGGTAATGAATTCTTAAAAGCAAACTATAGAAAACTGGGAATTGCTGACTACGATGATGTTATATCTGGAGTGGATAAACTAGTTGACAAAGGGATTGCAGATAAAGATAGAGTAGGGGTTATGGGATGGAGCAACGGGGGATATATATCAGCTTTCTGTTCTACATTTAGTAGTAGATTTAAAGCTATTTCAGTTGGCGGTGGAATTACTAATTGGAGTACCCATTATGTAAATACAGATATACCTTACTTTATTAGGATGTATTTAGGAAATAATCCATGGAATGATCCAGAGATATATACGAAAGCATCACCAATGACATATATTAAATCAGCTTGTACTCCCACCTTAATCCAACATGGCGAAAAGGATGCAAGAATTCCAACTCTAAATGCATATGAGCTATATCAAGGGTTAAAGGACATGGAAGTTGATACAGAATTAATTATATTTAAAGAAATGGCATATAGTTCTGACCAGCCAGGAATTCATGTGGCTATTATGAAGCAGAATTTGATGTGGTTTTCACACTATATTCTTGGAGAAAGTATGAAAGATTTTAGGGTTTTATAATGGATATCCTCACAGGATACATAAGGATGAAACAGTCTTCATAAGGAAGCTTTTTTTCATATTTAGCCTGTGATTGTAGCTCTTGTTTTTTGCTGGAAAAACAAGTTTCACACAAGGTTTTGATCAAACTTTTTTAACACTTACAAAAGTTGTTCCATTAAAAAATGTTTTAGGCTCGATTTGATTGTCGATAATGGTATCTAAAGTAGTAGGTACTATGGATTAAAGGCAACAAATTTATAATATGAACCAAAAGGCTACCTATTGCATAAATAGGTAGCCTTTTTTATTATTTACTTTTTTGCTTTTTAAAGGATTTAATCAATTCCTTTTCTTGCCAAGCTTCTTTAAGTTTTTTATTAAAACTCATAATCAATTAAATATGTTCCTGTATTTACCAATCGTTGAGGTAGTGTATAAATATTAGTTGCAATTGCTCCAACAATTATAGCTATAACCCAAATAGTGATTTTTTGTCCTAAAGCCATATCTGAAAAACTCATTGCAATTGCCCCAAAGAAGAAAATTGCAGTAATAATATTCATTAACCATCCCGAAATTACTGCGAGTAATACTAAACCTTGTCCTAAAATTATTAATAAAATACCAACAATCTTAAATATAAATTGTATTATTGCTTTAATAATAATCATATATGGTTATTTTTCCTCCATTTCCTTCTTTCCGTAGGTGTACCGCCAACATTTTAATGAAAATAAATAGTATCTCAAAACTCATCTTTAAATCAAATTCTCAATTCAACTCGTGTTATGGATTTTTGAGAATCCCTTAGCGTATAAAAACGTTAAAATGTGCGTCCTACCCCTGTATATTACTTTACAATAAATTACAAATATAATCAAAATATATTCATACAATTTTCAATATTCCCATTAATTAGATAATTGGATAGTTAAAACAAGGCTTTATTATTTTGAAAAAAATTGCACCGTTTATAAAAAAGTTTAACCGTTTTAGAGGAGGAATTTTAAAGTAAACATTGTTGGGTTTAATAGATACTGGTCCATTTTCAGGTAGACACTTATATTCGGCGTAAGCGCCAAAGCCTATTAGGGAAGCGGCAAAAACTTGATCACCTTTCTTAAATCGCTTGACATCTTTCCCTACTGACTCAACCTCTCCAGCTAACTCCATCCCTAATATATCTTTTTTTGGTTGTCTAAAACCCAATGCTATTCGAGCGGGTAGCCAAACAGAGAGAGGAACTGTAAAACTTCTTGACCGAATATCTGCTACTGTTACAGTTGTCGCTTTTACTTTTACCAGTATTTCGTTTTCCTTAGGAGTAGGTTTTTTTACCTCTTTCAATTGAAGAACGTCGGATGGACCGTACTTTGTATACACAATTGCTTTCATTTATTCCCCTCCTCCAATTCGTTCTATTCATTTATATATGCAAGCACGAATAAATAGAACGATGGTTTCGCTCTTCAAAAACTATTCTTAACATGTCCTGTACTGTTTTCCGCATTTGGATCTGGCTATCTAAAGGGAGAGAACATTTGAATGGAAAGATTAGTTGAGGAATTGTTGAGTAACAATAAGTTGTTTTATTTAAGAAGGGAATAAATATATTTCAAACAGTTGCTTTTTCTTGTAGACTTCCTTTTTAATAAAGATTCTTTATAAAATAAAGAAAAGTAAATTTGATTAAAAATAATGAGAGAGTAATTGGATAATTTAAGGGATTGGATAGTTAAAGTTCTAGGGGAGTTCAGAGGTATCGCAATAACCTAGGTCACATAAGTGGTCAAGAAAAGAGATATTGGGCGGCGCAGTTATTATTTATCAAAATGCACTTTTATGGATTGTATTGGTTAGGGTGAGGAAACAACCTCACCCTAGCTTCTCTTGCTACTTTATTTCGGTAATGTGAATTTCACTTTTTTCCCGTTTGAAAGGTCTTTTGCTTCTTTATTTCTCATAGGTCCTAATTCGATCTCAAAGCTTTTGTTTTTCCAAATCTTTTCGTATTGCTCTTCATCTAAGATGTAAACTTGTAATAGCTCGCCAGATGTTCCAGTTTTGATCACATCATTATACTTGTAATTTACCAACATGCCTTCGCTGAGCGTATACTGTGTGCCATCATTTAATCTTAGTGTAGAAGTGCTGATAGAAGATAATCCGATATCTTCAGACCCTTTGTTATCGAGTTTAAATTGAACTGTCAATAAAACAATGCCGTTTTTGAAATTTTCAAATCGGGGAGCTTCAACGGAATTGGGCGTGAATTTGGTGAATTGGTGTCCATTTAACGTAACTTTGACATCACCTAATTGTTCACTTTTATTAATGTTTGCTTTCTCGTTTAGCATTTTCTTCTCGCCCATGTTATCCACAGTTACTTTATCTTTATAAAAAGTTTTATCTGCTGAAACCTTCTCACTACCTTGTTTGTTTAAACTTAACGCAAAGTTCCCAGAACTTCCGATTGGAGCGTCAAATTTTCCTTTATTAGCTTGTGCTTCAGGAACTTTGACTGATACCGTTGATAGTCCTAAAATTTTTGTTAAATCATCTTTACCGAACGGATAAGCAACATAACCGGAAACAGTTTTCCCTGCTTCTACTAAATAATTATTTTTTGGAGATAATTTTTCAGATAGTTGTTCTTCTTTTGGAATTAACTCTTTATAATTTGTGTAAATCTTTTTAGCGCCTGTAAATGACATGTCTAAGGTTGGCATATAATAGACATCTTTATTTGAACTATTCTTTACAGTATAGTGTGCAAGAATAACCCCGCCATTTGTTTGGTTGT
Organism: Bacillus sp. UNC322MFChir4.1; assembly: GCF_000746135.1. Taxonomy (NCBI): domain Bacteria; kingdom Bacillati; phylum Bacillota; class Bacilli; order Caryophanales; family Bacillaceae; genus Bacillus; species Bacillus sp. UNC322MFChir4.1. Next base: position 15,297 of record NZ_JQKQ01000044.1, on the reverse strand, counting down.
TAAAAGGAATGTTAAAATCGGTATGAAAATCATTCAGCTCAACTAATGTATAGTTATCAAGCGATACGGAAACATCTTGCAATTTATGTACTTGCGATTCCTTGTTTTCATAAAGGACTTTTGTTTTGCCGTTTGTTTCTTTCTCCATATATGAGATAAGCTTTGAATAATCGCTTGATTTAGTCGCCGTATCTTTGGATTCTTTTTCTTTTGTTGTATTCGTTTTTTCTGTCTTATTCTCTTTTTGCTCTTTATTTGCTTTATCGCTTTGACCACAGCCAGTTATCATAAAGGCTGCAACCATCATGATAGAAAATAAAGAAACTATTTTTTTTGACATGTTTCTTCCCCCTACTTTTCCCCTTTGAAATTTTAATCTGTACAGTCAAATAATCGGTGACATCTCCCCCTTATTGTTTCTACGTTTTATTATAGAGAAAATTCACATTAATTACTACATTTTCCTCTTTTTGCGCTGTTCTATTGGATAAATCTCTATGTCAAAAAGCAAACTTTATGACATAGAATAAAGTGTGTTCTAATTTCATTAAATTGTATGTTCAATATGAGTAGCCCCCATTTGAATATGGTAAAATTCAAATTTTTCATTAATAAGATGACGAGAATCGACAATTTTCAGTCCTGCGAGAGGAAAAATTCCTCGAACTATTAATGAATGCCGAACTGCCAGAAGCGCCATAAATGGAAAAGTAGAAGAGAGGCTTTCTAGCAAAATCTATACTGAAACAGATCTCCCCGTTATAGTAAAAAACGTCCTATCATTCAAAATCTCTATGGCTTGTTTATCCGTCCAAGGGATTTTTTATAAAATTATATGGCACAAATATTAGCGTTATATTTACTATAGGGTGCAATTGTCATATAACATAGGCAGAGAATGATCAGACTTTATTCCAAACTATTAATTGCAAAGAATCATACTATAAGTAACGGCAAACTAAAGACTTAACCCTTGTAAGAAGCGGGGTTAGAGCCTCCTGAATGAAATTCTTCCTTTTTTAACAGCTTCAAATAGTTTATAATTATCAGATAACAGTAGATATTTTACCTTGTAAATAATTATAATAGAATATGAACGGTTATAATTGAGACAGAAAAGGTGTGTTCCTAGGTGGGGGTCTAGGTGGCGCATTGCTTTTATGACATTTAAGCAGGAGCGCCTACTCTTTTTTGTAAATATAGGGGATGAGGAAGGTTATCATGAGCAAAATGCAGAAGAAAACAGACGTTATCTTAATTGGTGCCGGAGTTATGAGCGCGACTTTAGGCTCATTATTGAAAGAGTTAGTACCTGAATGGGAAATCAAAGTGTTTGAGAAACTCGCGAGCGCGGGAGAAGAGAGCTCTAACGAATGGAATAATGCGGGTACGGGCCATGCTGCGCTGTGTGAGCTTAACTATACATCCGAAAAATCTGACGGATCTGTAGATATTAGCAAAGCTATAAAAATTAATGAACAGTTTCAGCTTTCAAGACAGTTTTGGTCTTATCTTGTAGATAGCAAGCTGATTCGTAATCCGCAGGACTTTATCATGCCAATACCTCATATGAGTTTAGTACAAGGGGAAAAAAATGTAACATTTTTGAAAAGACGTTTTGAAGCGCTTTCAAATAATTCCCTGTTTCAAGGGATGGAATTTTCTGATGACCATGAAAAACTGAAGAAATGGATTCCGCTTATTATGGAAGGTCGTACATCGAATGAACCGATGGCGGCAACAAAAATCGACTCTGGAACGGATGTCAACTTTGGTGCGTTAACACGCATGTTGTTTGATCACTTACAGAGTAAAAACGTCGAGATAAACTACAAGCATAGTGTTCAGGATATTAAACGTACTAGCGATGGTTCATGGGAAGTGAAGGTGCATGATATCGATAGCGGTAAAATCGAATATCATACTGCGAAATTCGTCTTTATCGGCGGTGGGGGCGGAAGTCTGCCTTTACTACAAAAAACTGGTATTCCTGAGTCAAAACATATTGGAGGGTTCCCAGTAAGCGGACTATTTATGGTATGTAACAATCCGGAAGTTATAGCGCAGCACCATGCAAAAGTATACGGTAAAGCTAAGGTTGGTGCTCCTCCAATGTCTGTTCCGCATCTTGATACAAGATATATCGACAACAAAAAAACATTATTGTTTGGACCGTTTGCTGGTTTCTCACCAAAGTTCTTAAAAACTGGTTCAAATTTTGATTTAATAGGTTCTGTAAAACCGAATAACGTCTTCACTATGTTGGCAGCAGGCGTAAAAGAGATGGCATTAACAAAGTATTTGATCCAACAAGTTATGTTATCGAATGAAAAGCGTATGGAAGAATTACGCGAGTTTATTCCGAATGCCAAAAGCGAAGATTGGGGCATAGTGGTAGCGGGCCAACGTGTGCAAGTTATCAAAGATACTGCAAGTGGTAAAGGAACACTTCAATTTGGTACGGAAGTTGTTAGTGCCGCTGATGGCTCGGTAGCTGCATTACTCGGTGCTTCTCCAGGTGCTTCTACTGCCGTTCACGTTATGCTTGAGGTATTAGAAAAATGTTTCCCACAACGTATGAAAGAGTGGGAACCGAAAATAAAAGAAATGATTCCTTCTTATGGCGTGTCACTAGTGGAAAACCCAGAGCTTTTCCAAGAAATTTTTACTTCAACAGCGCAGACGCTTGGTTTAAGCGAAAAAGAACGGTCTGTTGTTAATTCTTAAAGATATTTAATGAAAAAGTCTAAGAAACAGAAGCTGCGGATTTGAAATAAAGTCATGATGCCTCACCCCTTTAGATACGATTATCTAAAGGGGTGTTTTTATGGTAAAAAGAATATCTGAAATAAAAAAATGCTATAATTATCGTTAATTTGAGGCGTGAAAATCAATCTTGTTAGTGATGTAGAAAAGGGGGTATCAAAAATGCCAACTTCAAAGAAAAGTTTAAGAATTTGCGACAAAGGACACAAATACTATAAAAGTAGCGATTGTCCCACTTGTCCGGTTTGTGAGAAAGAACGGAAACCGGACAATGGATTTCTTTCATTACTATCAGCACCAGCTAGACGAGCATTAGAAAACAATGGAATAACTTCTTTACAACAGCTATCAAACTTTAGTGAAGATGAGATTTTGCAATTTCATGGTATGGGACCAAGCTCCTTACCTAAACTTAAGACGGCTTTGCAGACCAATGGGTTATCATTTAGACCGAAATAGAATGATTGCCGAAAAGAATTCATTTTGATTAATCAAAATGGATTTTTTTATTTGACGAAAAGAGCAGTCTAGCAGCAGAAGGGTTTCACTATCATTACATCGAATTTAGCTTTAGTGCAATTTATTTTAAGGAGAGAAAATAATTGAGCCTTGGTGATCCGATAGCTATAGGGAATACGGCGAAGATATATCTTTGTGATAATCAAATTGTGAAAGTGTTTAAAAAACACCTTCCAAATACAGAATCTTTATACGAGGCAAAGAAACAAGAATACGCTTATTCATGTGGGCTCCACGTTCCAAAAGTATTAGAAGTTACCGAAATAGCAGGTAGACAGGCAATTATAATGGAATATGTAAAAGGGAAAACAGTAGGTGATCTCTTAATGAGTAATATGGAACTAGCTGAGCATTACATAAATATTTGCGTCAATGTACAACAAGAGATGCATGCTGTTGTTGTTGATTCCAATTCACTTGAGTCGATGTCAGAAAAATTGCATCGCCAGATTGAATCTGTACATAGTATAGATGAAAAACAAAAGGATAAATTATTAACAAAATTGGATTCAATGGTATTTGAACCAAGGCTATGTCATGGAGATTTTCATCCATTTAATTTAATCATGAGTAATGATAACGTGAATATTATTGATTGGGTTGATTCTAGCTTGGGAGATATTCGGGCAGATGTCTATCGAACGTATCTATTATATTCACAGTCTTCAGTAGAATTAGCTGAAATGTATTTACGTATATATTGTAAAAATACTGGTTTATCTAGGGATGAAGTTTTTGGATGGGCTTCTATTATTGCTGCGGCAAGATTATCAGAAAGTGTATCTTCAGAAAGCAGAGGACGTCTAAATAAGTTAGTAGCTCAATATTGTAATTAAGGGAACGATGAAAAAATCAATATTAACTGAAATAGAAGAAAGAGGGGAAAGTAAATGATTAATAAAGTCGGTCAAATTATGTTATATGTAAATAATCAAGATGAGGCATTGCAATTTTGGACAGAAAAAGTAGGGTTTAACGTAGTTTCTCAAGAAGATAATGGCCAAGGATTTAGATGGATTGAAATTTCTCCAACGATGGAAGCAGGAACGAATATCATTCTTCACAATAAGGAATTCATTGCTAAAATGCAGCCTGAATTAAATTTGAATACACCTTCGCTAATGTTTTTCACGGAAAATCTCGATCAGTTATATAAAGATTTATCGGATAAAAAAGTCACAGTCGGAGAAATTGTAAGTATGCCTTCTGGTAGAGTATTTAACTTTGCCGATCATGAAAATAATTATTTTGCAGTAATGGAAAAAAAGTGAATTCCTAGATCATAGGTGAAGCCAACATCAAAATGAATTTTAGCTGTGTTCATGTTGGAATAATAAAGGCATTTAAAAGCACACCAAGAGAGATTATGATGACATCTCTTTTGGTGTGTTTTTTTGTAAAGCATAATAAGAAAAATTCCAGCCCAACTTTCAGATAGAAACTATAGTTGGAGACCGGAAAGGTGGCTAAACTGAACGGCAATGTAATCCACTAATCTAACAAGCAGATTATGAAGATGGGCAGGAGGGGAGCGTATGGATTCAAAGAAAGCATCTTTGAGCCTCGAGAAGGCCGAACGTGGTTTTTATGGAGGCACCATTTATACAATCATTGTCAACAGGCTTCAGGCCGCTGGCTGTGTTTTCGCCGAAAATGAGGCCCGGTTTCTTATTTCTGCGGCCATGACGCCGGCTGAGCTCATCGTCATGGTGAACCGGCGAGTAGCTGGCTTGCCCCTCGAACACGTTATCGGATGGGCGGAGTTCTGTGGTTTGCGGATAGCGGTGGATCCGGGAGTCTTCGTACCTCGCTATCGCACGGAGTTTCTCGTCCGCCAGGCTGCCGCCCTCACCCGGCCGGGCGCTGTCGTGGTTGACCTGTGCTGTGGTTCGGGTGCGCTTGGCGCTGTACTGGCCGCCATGCGGGAGCGGATTGAGTTATACGCTTCCGATATTGACCCCGCAGCGGTGCGGTGCGCTTTGCGCAACGTCACTGCTGCAGGTGGTCGTGTGTACGAAGGTGACCTCTATGAACCATTGCCCGCCATATTGCGGGGCCGCGTCGATGTCCTAGTTGTGAACGCACCCTATGTACCTACTGAGTCAATCGGATTGCTACCTCGAGAGGCTCGCATACACGAGGCGCGTGTGGCGCTCGACGGGGGAGCGGACGGGCTTGATATACAGCGACGGGTGGCGGCCGAGGCGCCACTTTGGCTGGCACCCGGTGGTCATCTGCTTGTTGAGACGAGTGAGCGGCAGGCACCGCATACCGTTGAGATATTCACTCGTAATGGGCTGATACCGCAGTTGGCCAGTTTCGAAGAGCTAGATGCCACCGTGGTTATCGGAACGAAGATGCAATAAAAATGTAGAAGGGAGGAGTAAATAAAAATACGACGGGCTTGCCTACCCGTCGTATTTTTATTTACATACTAATTCAGTAAGTTGCTTATAAATCTCTACAATTTCTTCAAGTTTTATTCTTACTAACCCGCTTGAGGATGGAGCAACAAAATCAATTGTTCCAGGTATGACTGGTTCAGGCTGCTGTCCCCACGGAGCTACTTTGTGTCCGCTATATTCCTGATAAACACCTTTCCCAACAAAACAAATTACTTTTGGTTTTAACCGCATAATTTTTTGTTTTAAAATTTCTTTTCCTTCTTTATATTCTTCCTTTGTAATTTCATCCGCTGCCTTAGTTGGCCTTGCTACTATGTTTGTAAGACCCATATTTAGATCTAACAGTTTGTAGTCTTCTAAAGCATCATATTTTTTAGGGGTCAATCCTGCTTCATAGAGAATTTTCCAAAAGCGATTATTGGGATTGGCGAAGTGATGTCCTGTCTCGCTTGAGCGAATGCTTGGATTAAAGCCGACAAATAAAATGTTTAAATCTTCTTTAACATGATCATGAATGGGGTTCAAGGTTAACTCTCCTTCTTTATGGAATTGAAACGTATAAAGTTTTTTTATTGTACCATAAGGGGCAGTTTAAACAATTTATAATGCTCTGATTGTTACCTTAACGGTGTTTTCACACGAGGGAGAAGTACTTTTCCCTCGTGTTTTTTTATTTCCAATAATCTTTTGTAACTACTTCTTAATTAAGAAATAGTTAAGGAGTAGTTAAGCCCCATTTAAACCTTTTTTCCGATAATAAAATTATAAGCATATAAGAAGGTTGGTATTTTTACATGATCACAATAATCAAAAGAAGGTATATGGCAATCAGTTAATCACCTTACGATAAAGGAGGGATTTGAAAATGTCTTTTTCTCAATTCAATATTGATGTTTTTCGGGCAATCAATGATTTAGGTAAACAATATTCGTTTTTAAACCCGGCCGTGGTATTTTTGGCGGAATATATGGTATATATTTTAGGTTTGATTATTATAGCTTATTGGTTTACTCGTTCTGAAAAAAATAGGATGATGATTATTCAAGCGATGGTTGCTTTTGTGATTGCTGAGGTGGTTGGAAAAATAGCAGGGAAATTTCATTCCAATTATCAACCATTTGCAGTGCTATCTGATGTGAATAAACTTGTCGACCATGCGGTAGATAATTCATTTCCTAGTGACCATACGATTCTGTTTTTCTCAATTTGTTTTTCGTTTTGGCTTGTTCATAAAAAGACGGGGTGGTTATGGCTTATACTCGCATGTTGCGTAGCGATCTCCCGTATTTGGGTAGGGGTTCATTATCCGTTTGATGTGGCAATAGGGGCTTTAATAGGATGCACTTCAGCGTTAGTTTCGTATTGGCTTGTCCCAAAATTTTCTTTCATCAAGCAATTGCTTAGTCGATATGAAAGAGTAGAGCAACATGTTTTGCCATTCAAAAACAAATCAAAGGGCTTTTGAGTATACAAGTATAAAAATTTTTAAAGAGGCTGAGTATAAATCTCAGCCTCTTATTATATCCTTGTACTTATTCAGCTTTTTCCATAGCTCTCATGGATTCAGCTACTTTAACCATCATGGAACATTCGACTCTCTTACGGAAGATGTCACAGCTGAAATCATAGATTCCATTGATGGAGCCGGTTGCGTGCAGCGCGTTGGCAGGGCAGCCGCCACTGCAGTAAAGTTTCGCCCAGCAGTCCTGACATTCCGGTTTTGAGTAGCAGTTGCTTTCTTTAAATTGACACTGCGTCTCTTGTTTTGTGATTCCATCCCAGATGTTTCCCATACTGTATTCTTGATCTCCGACGAACTGGTGGCAAGGGAAGAGCTCACCCCATGGCGTGACAGCGAGATATTCGGTTCCTGAGCCACATCCTGAAATTCTTTTTTGAATGCAAGGGCCTTCAGAGAGATCAAGCATGTAATGGTAGAAGGTGAAGCCGTTGCCTTCTTCATCACGCTTTAACATTTCCTTAGCGAGAATTTCGTACTGATTGTAAATCTCTGGGAGGTCCTTTTCAGTTAGCGCATATGGTTCCCGAGGATCACAGATAACTGGTTCCATCGAGAGCTTGTCGAACCCAAGATCTGCGATATGAAAAATGTCATTGGTGAAGTCGACGTTGTTGTGGGTGTAGGTTCCACGCACATAGTATTCTTTATCTCCACGCTTTTCGATGAATTCCTGGAACTTCGGAACGATATAATCGTAGCTTCCCTTTCCAGTTACTGTTTTACGCAAATGATCGTGGACTTCTTTTCTTCCATCAAGACTTAATACGACGTTGTACATTTCCTTATTTAAGAAATCGGTGACCTCATCGTTTAAGAGCATACCATTTGTAGTGAAGGTGAAGCGAAAGTTCTTTTTGTATTCTTTTTCTTTGTTTCTTGCGTAAGTGACAATCTGTTTCACAACTTTCCAGGCCATGAGCGGTTCTCCGCCGAAGAAGTCGACGTCGAGGTTGCGGTGGTGACCGGAGTTTTCTAGTAGATAATCGATAGCGCCTTTACCAACTTCATAGCTCATGATTGCTCTGTTTCCGTTGTATTTCCCTTGGCTGGCGAAGCAGTATTCGCATGACAGGTTACATGTATGTGCGACGTTGAGACAGAGGGCCTTTACATAAGTTTGGCGATTTCTTAAATCAATTGAGAGATTTTTAAATTCATCTTCAGTAAAGAGTTGGCCATCATTTTTTAGTTCTTCGATATCTGCGATTGTTTCTTGAATGTCCTTCTCAGAGATATCGGAATTATGTGCGTATTTTTCTAACATCATTGTCAAGATTTCTTCCGCAGAAGTAGTCTCATAAAGCGCGATGATTTCATAGGCGAGATCGTCGACAACATGTACTGATCCACTGTAGGTATCGAGTACAATGTTGTATCTGTTTAATTTATATTGATGAATCATACTTGATAATCAAGCTCCTTTTATCTATAAAGTGAAACTGTTCGTACAGAATAAAAATGGCCGCCCATCTGGGAAGTAGCTGGGCGGTACCTGTCTTATTTCCTATCTGTTCATTGTGTTTTCACACTTTTGGTTTGCAACGCCGCAAGACGTTTTGCAAGCTGATTGGCAAGATGTTTGGCATGCGCCGCATCCACCGTGTTTTACCGTATCCATTAGTTTACGAGTGCTCAGTGTTACGATTCTTTTCATAACGTATAACTCCTTTTTAAGAAATAAGATTAATGTTTGTGAATATTTTCACATTGAAAATTACAATTTGTGAATTTGTTCACATTTTAAATTAAACTTTGTGATTGCTTTCACATTGATTCCAGTAATAATTTTAACAACACCTTTGATTTACGTCAATCATTCATGGTGTCATGTAGGTTATATTAATAAAGTGAAACTTTAATCAGTGGGGGTTTTCTTCATCCCCCACTGATTATCAGCCCTCACCAATCGGGCTTTTACGGGCAGTTTATCTCCCGCCTAACTTCTTAAGAAAAGCGGAAGCGGCTCGCTCAGAATCGCAGGGCGCCCACGCCCCTGACAGAGAGGCGCTTTTTGCCTCTTCCGAGGGGGCGAAACGGCCGGAGATTCTAGCCGCTGGAGCTGGACAACGCTTTCGCTGAATTTTGAGGCGGGAGTATTACTGCCCACGAATAGCGGGATAAATCCGACCATTCTTTATGACATTAAGAATGGTTGGATTTATTATTTTATGGGTTTTGCGATTGTGGTTCTTGGGTTTGATACTTCCTTTGTAATGCCCTCAACTCTTCTACCAAATCCTCTCCAATCGTAGGAGCAAGTTTATCGTATATAGGTAATAGTACCGTTTCCCAATGTTTTCGTTGTTCATCATTTAATTCATGAATTTGAATTGATGAATTTTGTTTAATGAGTTCAAGTTGTTCTTTGTTTATTTGAGCGGCCTGTTGATTATTCCAAGCAGTAGCTTCTTCCATTGCATCCGTTAATATTTCTTTCGTTTTTTGAGTTTGTTGGTTCCAAGTTTTTTGATCCATCATGACAACGTATCCTAAATATCCGTGGTTGCTAATTGTCAAATAGTTTTGAACGTTATAGAATTTTTTAGAGTAGATATTTGAAATGGTATTTTCTTCACCGTCAACTTTTCCTGATTCAATTAATTGATATGTTGAATTGAATGAATCTTGATGAGCTTTAACCTTTAATAAATCGAATTGGGATTGGATGACATTACTTTGCATAATGCGAAAAGATTGTCCTTGTATATCTTTTGGTGTATAAATTGGTCCTTTGTTTGAAGTGATTTGCTTAAAGCCGTTGGACCAGTGGGCAAGCCCTTTTATTCCGTCTTTTTGTAAGGATTGGAGTAACTGTTCTCCAATCTTTCCGTTTAAGCCTTCTTGCAAGGCTTCATAATTTGAAAAAGCAAATGGTAAATCAAGTACACCCCATTCAGGGGAAAACGTTCCAAGTTTTGATGTGGAAGGAGCAATAAATTGTACTTGTCCGGATTTCAAAGCGCGAAATTCTTCTATATCAGAATATAAGCTTCCGTTAGGAAAGACCTCTATTTTTATTTTACCATTTGATTTTTCATTCACGAGTTCCGCAAATTTGTTGGCAGCGAGCCCTTTCGGGGTGTTTTCTGCCACAACATGGCTAAATCTAAAGACAATCTGGTCTTTTAGTCCTTCTTGGTCATCGTCATATGCGAGTTCACTTTGAGGAGACTGCTTCTGATAATGAATAAATAAAGCGCTTGCAATAAAGGTGGTAAAAAGGAGTATAAAAGTTGCTGCTTTTTTCATCTTCGTTCTCCTTTCAAAGCTGATATTGTAAGCATACCGAGAAGATTTCTATTCGTAAAGATGCTTTGAGAGGAAAGGAGGTATAAGTGTGAGGGATTTACCAATCCGTTGGAAGATTACGATTCTTTCTTATGCAGTTGTGATTGTTTCGCTCATGATTGGTGGAGGGATTATCGTCGCTAATATTCAACAAAAGGAAGAGAAAGAATTAAGAATTCGATCGATGAATACAGCGCGAACAGTAGCAGAAATGTCAGATGTAAAGAAGTCTCTTCAAGAAACAAATGGGTGGGTAACATTAAATTCTGTAATTGAAAATATTAGAGTCATTAATGAAACAGATTATATTGTTGTCATGAATATGGAACGAGTTCGTTATTCGCATCCGGTGAAAGAAATGATAGGAAAAGTTTCAAAAGGAGCAGATGAAGAAGCGGCGTTTGCAGAACATATTTATTTTTCAAAAGCAAAGGGAGAAATAGGGACTGTCATTCGTGCTTTTATGCCTATTAAAGATCAAAACTTAAACCAAATTGGCGTTGTTGTTGTAGGAAATAAAATACCAAACTTTTTTGAGATTATGAGTGAATTAAGGGGAGAAGTTCTTTTTATAGTCATCTTAATGTTAGTACTTGGATTGATAGGTTCATTAATGCTCGCTAATCATATAAAAAAACAGATGTTTCAGTTAGAGCCGCATGAAATTAAAAGAATACTTGAAGAGAGGACAGCAACCTTTCATTCCATGAATGAAGGGGTGATCGCCATTGATAATCAAGAAATCATTACGGTTTTTAATAAGAAAGCGAAGCAAGTTTTTCATGTAACGGGAGATGTTGTAGGACAGCCTATTCGAAAAATATTACAGGATACAAGGCTCCCAGAAATCGTGAAGAAAAATCAAGCAGTATACAATGAAGAAATAAAAGTAAGTGGAAAAGTTATTTTAAGTAATCGTATACCTATTAAGAAGGGTAATAAATTAATTGGAGCGGTGGCAATTTTCCAAGACCGTACGGAGGTAACGAAGCTTGCGGAAGAATTAACTGGGGTGAAGAACTTTGTTGAAGCATTGCGTGTGCAAAGTCATGAGCATATGAATAAACTTCATACAATAGCAGGCTTAATTCAGCTCGGTAAGGCTGACAAGGCATTACAACTGGCGTATAACAGTTCCGAGGAGCAGGAGAGTGTAAGTGATTTTTTAAATGAGACCATTAAAAATGATGCTGTTGCAGGGCTTCTTTTAAGTAAAGTAAGTAGGGGGAAAGAGCTTGGCATTCAAGTGATTATTGATCAAAATAGTTATTTGGATGCTTTTCCATACCAATTAGATCAACATGATTTTGTTGTACTATTAGGTAATTTAATAGAAAATGCATTTGGGTCATTTGAACAAATTGAGGCCGCAAATAAAAGAATTGATATTAGTATTGAGCAGTCAGAGGACGTGTGCGCAATATTAATTGAAGATAATGGATGCGGGATAAAAGAAGAGCATTTACCGAGAGTATATGAGAAAGGTTTTACTGTGAATAAACGTGATGGAACAGGTTATGGCCTTTTTCTCGTAAAACAAATTGTTGAGAAGGGGAGAGGCGAAATTAGAATCTCATCTTTTGAAGGTGAAGGAACTAGCTTTATCATTACTTTTCCAATGGAGATGGAGGCGGAATTGTATGGCGTATAAAGAGGAATTTAAAGTCGTGCTAATCGAAGATGATCCGATGGTTCAGGAAGTAAATAAAGAGTTTATAAAAAGTGTAAAAGGGTTTCAAATCATTGCTATTGCCAGCAATGGTGAGGAGGGAATTCGTTTTGTAAAAAAAATGAATCCAGATCTTGTTGTTTTGGACATCTTTATGCCGAAAAAGGATGGCATTCAAGTATTACAGGAATTTCGAAAACAACAATTAGAAACGGATGTTATTGTTGTTTCTGCTGCTAAAGATAGGGAAACAATTAAACTTATGCTGCAAAATGGAGCGATAGATTATATTATTAAACCTTTTAAGTTGCATCGAATCCAGCAAGCATTAGAGAAATATCGCCAATATAAAAGAAGTTTGAGAGATTCTGGATCTATTTCACAGGAGCAGCTAGATTTATTATTATATTCTGGGCGTTCTGAGAGAACGACGAGCAATTTACCAAAAGGTTTAAATGAGTTTACGTTAAATGAGATTGTAACGTATGTAAAACAACAGGAAGAACCACGTTCTGCTGAAGATGTGGCACGTGCCATTGGCATAGCTAGAGTGACGGCTCGCCGTTACTTAGATTATTTAGAAAAAAGTGGTGTCATTCATTTGGCAGTTCAGTATGGCGGGGTTGGAAGGCCGATTAATCGTTATGTATTTCGTGAAACGAAAAATTAAGACCAAAATGAACAAAATATTCGTTATGACCATAAACTTCTCTCTTTCCAATGTAAACGCTATCATTATGTTAGAAATTAATGGATAGAAAATTTAGAAAAATCAAAGGGGAGAAGAAAGGTGAAACGACTCTTTAAAAATTTAACCTTTCAAGTATTAGCGGCTATTGTGCTTGGGGTGTTAGTTGGATTGTTTTGGCCAAGTGTTGGTAAAGAAATGAAGCCGTTAGGTGACACATTTATCAATGCTGTAAAAATGGTAATTGCACCAATTATTTTCTTAACAATTGTACTCGGCATTGCCAAAATGGGAGATATGAAAAAGGTTGGTAAAGTTGGTGGAAAAGCTCTTATTTACTTTGAAGTTGTAACGACATTTGCCCTTATTGTTGGTTTAATTGTTGTAAATGTTATGAAGCCAGGAGAAGGCCTGAATTTTAATGAACTTGCAAAAGGAGACGTATCAAAGTACACCCAAAACGGGGGACATGGACTGAACTGGATTGAGTTTGTGACTCATATCGTTCCGTCTAATATGGTTGATGCGTTTGCGAAAGGTGATATTTTACAAGTATTATTCTTTTCGATTTTATTTGGTGTAGGGTTAGCGGCTCTTGGGGAAAAAGGAAACTCAGTCATTGATTTCTTAGATAAACTTTCACACGTATTCTTTAAAATTATCGGCTATGTAATGAAAGCTGCGCCAATCGGAGCATTTGGTGCTATGGCATATACAATCGGGCACTTTGGACTTGCATCGCTTGTACCACTTGGAAAATTAATGATGTCAGTATATGTAACGATGTTCTTATTCGTTTTTGTTGTTTTAAATATTATTTGTAAGATGTATGGATTCAGCTTATGGAATTATTTAAAGTTTATTCGAGATGAGATTTTAATTGTATTAGGAACAAGTTCTTCTGAATCTGTATTGCCAAGAATGATGAATAAGATGGAGAAATTTGGATGTTCAAAATCTGTTGTTGGTCTCGTAATTCCAACAGGTTATTCCTTTAATCTTGATGGTACGTCTATTTATTTATCGATGGCTGTTGTCTTTTTAGCACAAGTATTTGGTATCGATCTAACAATTGGACAGCAAGTTACCATTATTTTAGTGCTTATGTTAACGTCTAAAGGTGCTGCCGGTGTGACAGGAAGTGGGTTTATTGTGTTAGCGTCTACGTTAGCTGCATTAAAGGTTATTCCTTTAGAAGGATTAGCGTTGCTTCTTGGAGTTGATCGCTTTATGAGTGAAGGAAGAGCGATTGTAAACTTAATTGGAAACGGGATTGCGACAATCGTTGTCGCAAAGAGTGAAAAAGAATTTGATGAAGCAAAGCATGCAGAAGCTGTTTCTAGTGTAAGAGGATTAGCAGAGGCGAAGGAAGCTGTATAATGCATGAATAGAAGAAACTATCCACTAGAATAGGTGGATAGTTTTTTTTAGTGTATTTCCGCGGCTATTCTTCTTTGAATAAAGTTGATAGTATCTTTTATTTCTCATTTTAGCTATAAATTGAAAAACAGGTATAGATTCTTGATGAATTAAATACTTGTTCTTTTCACCTTGTTGAAATTTTAAAAAACTACTGTAGGTTTGACAATTTCGTTTTATAGTCATAGCTGATACTTTTATTTTCTTGGCTACTTCTTCAGCTGATAACCAGTCTTTTTGTTGCACTGTTTAGATCACCATTCTTCTAAACATCCGAACAAGCTACATATGAGATGTCGTTAGCATTTTGGAAATTCACTATGTTAAAAGATTTAACATATTTTCAAAAGAATTCCCCTTCCTCAAGGAATGAGAAGGGTGAAGCCCAATGAGTAGGGAGGTAATGAATTTTGGTTGGCGTATGTAAAAGGAATGAAAAAGGAATTTCCTCAAATCAGATAGAATGTATGTAAAGAATGTTTTGGGCCTCAAAATTATTGTTTGCTGACTGTAGGCGGTGTGCCATTAAAAGTTCTAAAACAATTCATCGAAACACAAGGACAAAACTAACGGGAGGAGATGACAATGTTGTTGAATCAAAAATATGAAATCTTTCCAACAGAAGAACAAAAAGAAATGTTAGATCGTTGGTTACAATATTGTCGTCAAACCTACAATTCTGCCTTGCTAGACAAGGAACGGAAATATAAACAAAGCAAAGAAAATTACGATCGTTATGATATGCAAAGACAACTTAAATTAGACAAGAAGACGTATCCTTTTCTAAAAGAAATGCCTTCTCAGCCTTTGCAAGAAGTGTTTGTACGTCTAAAAAAAGCGTTTGATCATTTCTTTCGTAAAGATGCAAAGTATCCAAAACAGAAAAAGTATAAAGACTACAATAGTATGACGTTTCCGCAATTTGGATTCAAACCAAACGGAAAGCATCGTTATGCGATGTCTTTTTCAGATAATGATAAGTTATACAATAAAAAATTGGGAGAAATAGAGATCCTACTTC
>NZ_JQKQ01000043.1:0-31944 GCF_000746135.1 Bacillus sp. UNC322MFChir4.1 | reverse complement strand
AAAGCACGATAATCCTTCTGAATCATCGCTTTAAATAATGCATCCAGAAAGTTATAATCTACATAAGGTTTTTCTGTAGTTGGTTCTGAAAATAAATTACATTTCACTTCTTTTTGTTTTTCTTTTGGTTTTGTTTTCTCTTTTTGCAATTTCTTTTGATAGGTAAGAAGTTGTGTCTCATTCATCTTCCCAATGTTTTTATCAATTGTATCCAAAACTTCTTTTTGTAAAGGTTGCAATTCCTTATCTTGTGTCAAACCTGTATACACTTGTCGTATATAAAAGTTTGTCGTGTTGTACACATTTTTAGCGTTTTGGCAGGATTCTTGAAAATAAGAATACATACGATGTCCTTTTTTAATCCAAATCTGAAGAGTTTTATAATTTATTTGATTTTCCGTTGTCATTTTTTCACCTCCTTGTTAAGGATATTATACCAAAACAAGAACGTACGTTTCTATTTATTCACTTGAAAATAAAATATTTTTTCGATTCACCTTACCACCTTCACATATGTTTAGAGGTGGGAGTCCTCTCGAAAGATATGATAGAAATGATAACATATAAGTATACCAAATAACTCGGAATTTATATAAATACAATTTGAAAAATCAGCAGAACAGCATTTTTTTAAATAGACTGAGAGGGACTAGCCATGTACAGGAGCGGTCAGGGCCTTTTCCTGACACATGCAAAGTTTTAAAACAAAGAAAGACAGCAGCAGCAATCTATATGCCGAAAAATGAAAATAACTTTCTATAGGTAAGCGTATTTTCACTGAAATAACACCCCTTATCAAACTTCTAAATGAAATATATGGCTGAGTAGTTACAATGAATTTATATAAAACAGGAACAGTCACTAAAGGAGAGAGAACCTATGAAACAACCACTCGCACATCGAATGCGTCCGACCAATATTACAGAAGTAATCGGGCAAGAACATTTAGTGGGCGAAGGCAAAATTTTATGGCGAATGGTACAAGCAAAGCATCTACAATCCATGATTCTATACGGACCCCCTGGAACAGGAAAAACATCAATCGCAAGCGCCATTGCCGGCAGCATCGGTATGCCTTTTCGTCTATTAAATGCTGTTACACATAATAAAAAAGATATGGAAGTTGTTGTCCAAGAGGCAAAAATGCATCGTCAGCTCATCTTAATCTTAGATGAAGTGCATCGATTAGATAAAGGAAAACAAGATTTCCTTCTTCCTCACTTAGAGAGCGGACTCATTACATTAATTGGGGCAACGACAAGCAATCCATTTCATGCAATTAATTCTGCTATTCGAAGCCGTTGTCAAATTTTCGAACTTCATGCTTTAACAGAAGAAAACCTTTTACAAGGATTACAACGCGCTTTAACAGATCAGGAAAAAGGACTAGGGGAATACAACGTCACAGTAACAGATGAAGCTCTGCGTCACTTTGCAAACGCGTCTGGCGGTGATATGCGCTCTGCTTATAATGCCCTTGAGCTCGCGGTCTTATCTAGCTTTACAACAAATGAAGAAACAGTAGAAATTTCACTTGAAATTGCTGAAGAATGTTTGCAGAAGAAAAGTTTTGTACACGACAAAGGCGGCGACGCTCATTACGATGTATTGTCAGCTTTCCAAAAATCAGTGCGCGGAAGTGATGTAAATGCCGCTCTTCATTATTTAGCTCGCCTCATTGAAGCCGGTGACATGCAAAGCATTGGCAGACGATTACTAATTATGGCATACGAAGATGTTGGGCTTGCAAACCCTCAGGCTGGGCCTCGTACACTAGCGGCCATCGAATCCGCTGAACGTGTCGGTTTTCCAGAAGCTCGCATTCCGCTGGCCAATGCAGTCATTGAACTATGCTTATCACCGAAATCAAATTCAGCATACAAAGCGCTCGATGCAGCACTTCACGACTTACGAAACGGACAAACAGGTGATGTTCCAGCTCATTTAAAAGATAGTCACTATAAAGGCGCAGAATCGCTCGGCAGAGGAATTGACTACCTCTATCCGCATGATTATCCTAGTGGATGGGTGCAGCAGCAGTACTTACCGGATAAAATTAAAAACAAGAAATACTATACACCAAAGACGACTGGTAAATTTGAGCAAGCACTTGCTACTGTATACGAACGACTCCAAAATTCGCATCAAGGTAAATCAAAGGGATAATTTAAATAAAAGATTAGGAAACCTTAACGAAAAAGGTTTCCTAATCTTTATGAACGTATAAACCATTCATAAATGTTTCAAAATCATGTGCTAATTCCAAAATAAAAATATCTTCTCCCCATTCTAAATCAATATATATTACTGGTGGGTTTTCTTTTGCATTTCTATAATCCATCGCAATCCACCAATGTCCGTCGCCACATAAAAGCACAATATCTTTCGGTAATTCCCACTCTTCAATGTAATAATCGCTCGTTAGAATACCTTCTTTTCCAATCCCATTTATGTAATGAACGCTAACGTGGTCTTCAGCCCAACCCGTTGGAACAGAAGTAGGAAAAGCATCATAAATTGTATAGCCACCATTTTGGACTTTGCATAATTCAATGTAAGACTTAGGTAACTTTACACCCAAATTTTTTTCAGTGTTAACAACCATATCATCTGTTAATTTTTCTAATTTCTCTTCATTGATACCCCATATATTTCTCACCTAAAATTCCCCCTTTAATAAATTTAAACATTTATATAAAACTACAAATTCGTAACGGTTCCTTCTTCTAACTGTAAGTTATCAAACCATTCCTTTCCACTTCAAATTGCAAAAAAAGAAGTGACAGAATTTATCATGAAAAACTACAACATTCGTATAAAAACGAATAAAAAGGGTAACATAAGCGAAAACGACATGAAATATGGAGGCTTCACTATGAAAATGCGTCAGGATGCATGGACTGGGGAAGATGATTTACTTCTCGCAGAAACCGTTTTACGTCACATTCGCGAAGGCAGTACGCAATTAAAAGCATTTGATGAAGTTGGCGATCAATTAAACAGAACTTCTGCCGCTTGTGGCTTTCGTTGGAATGCAGAAGTTCGGCAAGGCTATGAAGAAGCTGTGCAAATCGCAAGAAAGCAACGGAAAGAATTAAAGAGAGAACTAGCAGCGAACCCAAAACCACAAGTATCACGATTGGAGCCGAAGAAAAAGGTCGTTATTGAGGCTGAATTTTCCGAGGATGTTATTGCAAATGATCCGTCACTTACGATGCAAGATGTCATTTCATTTTTACAAAATATAGAACAAAACAATCCACGTATGGAAAAGTTACAAACTGAAAACAATACGTTACATAGTCAGCTTGAAACACTACAAAAAACAAATCATCAATTAGAGAAAAAGCTTGAAGCACTGCAGAAACAACAACAATCTGTGCAGGAAGATTATGAAACTCTCGTTAGAATTATGGACCGTGCCCGCAAGCTCATTCTACTAGATGAACCGCAAGAACAGATGGCACCGATTTTTAAAATGGATCAGAACGGAAATTTAGATATCGTTTGCACAGCAGAAAATTAAAATTACGAAAAGAGCACATAAAAAACGCATGGATAAAGTGAAACTTTAATCAGTGGGGGTTTTCTTCATCCCCCACTGATTATTAGTTGAACCAATCGGGCTTTTACGGGCAGTTTATCTCCCACTTAACTTCTTAAGAAAGGCGGAAGCGGCTCGCTCAGAATCGCAGGGCGTTGGAGCACCCGAGAGAGAGGCGCTTTTTGCCTCGTCCGAGGGGGCGAAACGACCGGAGATTCTAGCCGCTAGAGCTGGACAATGCTTTCGCCGAATTTTGAGTTGGGAGTATTACTGCCCGTTAATGCGGGATAAAGTTCATGCGTTTCATATTTTCTGTTTACTTGTCATTCTTCTACTGTACCCTTAAACTCTATAGTTTTTTATATTTATTTCCATCCGTATCTTGTATCACAATATTCTTATGTAATTTACTTACTCCAATTAAGATAACAGGATTTTCTTCATTCGATTTGCCCTTTTTTATATTCACAGTGACATATGTTGTATTGCCTTTTTCCTGAAATTTTGTTACTTCTATTTCACTACCTTTATGCTGAGATCCAACTGCTAACGCGATCATTTTTCGTCCTTCTGAAATCGTATATGTAGAATAACCTACGCGTGAAGGATTCTCCTGTGCGCGTTTCGGAAAATAATCAACCATTTCTGGCACCTCATTATACCTTGATTTCTCTAACACCCAATAATCTTCATATGAATTACATGCGGCAAGTAAAACGAAACAAAGCAGCATAATAAAGCATAACAGAGATTTATTATTTCTCATTTTCCTCCTTTACATATAAATATTAACATTTTTCTGAATATTTAACATAAAAAAACACACATGCTTCAATAAAGAAACATGCGTGTCTCATTTTACTCTTGTCCGACACGTTTTAATTCAATATCCTTCAATCGTTCACGCACAACATAACTTGCCATAATTAAGCCGGCCACAGACGGAACGAAGGCGTTAGAGGACGGTGGTAATTTCGCTTTGCGAATTTTTGCATTTTCATCTGGAACGATTTCTTTACGAACATCTTCACGAATCACAATTGGATTTTCATCAGAGAATACAACTTTCACGCCTTTTTTAATACCTTCTTTACGAAGTTTCGTACGAATTACTTTCGCAATTGGATCTGTATGTGTTTTAGAAATATCGGCAATGCGGAAACGAGTTGGATCCATTTTATTTGCTGCACCCATACTTGAAATGATTTTAATTTTACGGCGCAAGCACTGTTTAATTAAATGAATTTTGAACGTAATTGTATCAGATGCATCCACTACGAAATCCAAACCATGTTTAAAGAACTCTTCGTATGTTTCATCTGTATAAAACATTTCTAATGCGATAACTTCACAGTCTGGGTTTATATCAGCAATACGTTCTTTCATTAGTTCTACTTTTGAACGACCTACAGTAGAAAGTAACGCATGGATTTGACGGTTCACATTTGTAATATCAACAACGTCTTTATCAACTAATATAAGGCGACCGACACCAGAACGCGCTAACGCTTCTGCTGCAAACGAACCAACGCCGCCAATTCCTAAAATACCAACTGTACTATTTTTTAATATTTCAATACCTTCTTTTCCGAAGGCTAATTCATTACGTGAAAATTGATGTAACATGCGGTCTACACTCCTATTACAAAAATGGTCTACCATGTATTCTAGCGTTTTTCCGACTATTTGTATAGAAAAAGTTATATACTCAAATAAAAAATCCTAGATGGAATTAGTATGTCCATCTAGGATTCGTTCTTACTTCTCTTCTTTTACTTTTAATTGTAAGTAAAGCTCTTCAAGCTGCGCGTCTGCAACTGGGCTTGGCGCTTCTGTTAATAAGCAACTTGCGCTTGCTGTTTTCGGGAAGGCAATTGTATCACGAAGGTTCGTGCGACCTGCAAGTAGCATAACAAGACGGTCTAAACCTAATGCAATTCCTCCGTGCGGTGGTGTACCGTATTCGAATGCTTCTAATAAGAACCCGAACTGCTCTTGTGCTTCTTCTTGTGAGAAACCAAGTGCTTTAAACATTTTTTCTTGTACGTCACGCTCGTAAATACGAAGTGATCCACCGCCAAGCTCATAACCGTTTAATACAAGGTCATATGCTTGTGCACGCGCTTTTTCTGGTGCTGTTTCTAATAGTTCCACATCTTCACGGAATGGCATTGTGAATGGGTGATGCGCTGCGAAGTAACGATCAGCATCTTCATCATACTCAAGAAGCGGCCAATCTGTTACCCATAGGAAGTTGAACTTGCTTTCATCAATTAACTCAAGTTCTTTACCTAAACGCAAACGAAGTGCTCCTAAGCTATCTGCAACAACGCTCTTCTTATCCGCAACGAATAAGAATAAGTCACCAGCAGCCCCATCTAACGTGCTCATAAGCGTATTTGCATCTTCTTCGTTAAAGAATTTTGCGATTGGGCCTTTTAAACCGTCTTCTTCAACTTTTAACCAAGCTAATCCTTTTGCTCCATACACTTTAACGAATTCTGTTAATGCATCGATATCTTTACGAGAATATTTGCTCGCAGCACCTTTTGCATTAATTGCTTTTACTTGTCCGCCGCTTTCTACAGCGCTTGTGAACACTTTAAATCCAGAGCCTGCTGCAAATTCTGATAGGTCAATTAGTTCCATCGCAAAGCGTGTATCCGGCTTATCAGAACCGTAGCGTGACATCGCATCAGCATATGTCATGCGTGGGAATGGTGCGTTAATTTCTACACCTTTAGCTTCTTTCATTACTTTTGTCATCATACGTTCCATCATTTCAAGAATTTCTTCTTGTGTTAAGAATGATGTCTCGATGTCGATTTGTGTGAATTCTGGCTGACGGTCTGCACGTAAGTCTTCATCACGGAAACAACGTGCTACTTGATAATAGCGCTCAAATCCGCCGACCATAAGAAGCTGCTTAAACAGCTGCGGAGATTGTGGCAGTGCATAAAACTCGCCTTCATGTACACGACTTGGTACTAAATAATCACGAGCTCCCTCTGGTGTGCTTTTCGTTAAAATTGGTGTTTCTACTTCTAAGAAATCTTCGCTATCTAAGAAGTTACGAATTGTTTTTGTTACATCGTGACGCATTTTGAATGTGTTGTACATTACAGGACGACGTAAATCTAAATAACGATATTTTAATCGTACATCTTCTGATGCATCTGTATCGTCTGTAATCATAATTGGTGTTGTTTTTGCTGCATTTAGTACGTTTACTGTTATCGCTTGTACTTCAATACGGCCTGTTGCCATATTTTCATTAATTGCACCAGCCGCTCGCTCAACAACTGTACCTTCTACGTGCAGTACGTATTCACCGCGAATTGTTTCTGCTACTTCTAACGCGTATTTTGAAGTTTCTGGACTAAATACAACTTGTACAATACCTGTACGGTCACGTAAGTCAATGAAAATTAATCCACCTAAATCACGGCGCTTTTGTACCCAACCTTTTAATTGAACCGTTTGTCCCACAGCTTCTACTGTTACTTTTCCACATGCATGTGTTCTCTCAGCCATTTCCTTTTCCCCCCTATAGTGACTTTTCTGCTACGTAAGAAGCAAATACATCTAACGCAACTTCTTCTTGTTCGCCAGTCGCCATATTTTTCAAGTTGATAATACCTTTTTCTAATTCATCATCACCTAATACAGCTACATATTTTGCACTTAGACGATCCGCTGATTTAAACTGCGCCTTCATTTTACGATCTAAGTAATCTTTCTCAACCGCTAATCCAGCCTTACGAAGGTCAAAGACAATTTTTGCAGCATGATCTTTCGCTTTTTCACCAAGCGCTACAACGTAACAATCAATATGATGAGCAATTGGTAATTCAATACTTTCAGCCTTCAGCGCCATAATTAAACGTTCGATACTCATCGCAAAACCAATACCAGGCATTTCTGGTCCACCGATTTCTTGTACAAGTCCATTGTAACGACCGCCGCCGCTTAACGTTGTAATCGCACCAAAGCCTTCTGCTTCGCTCATAATTTCAAATACAGTGTGCTGATAATAATCTAAACCGCGCACAAGGTTTGGATCTTTCTCAAACGGAATACCCATCATTGTTAATAGTTCTTGTACTTTTTCATAGTACACACTTGATTCTTCGTTTAAGTACTCCGTAATAGACGGTGCTGTACTCATCAGTTCATGATTGCGATCTTTTTTGCAATCTAAAATACGAAGTGGGTTTTTCTCTAAACGAGATTGGCAATCTGAACAGAACTCACCAATGCGAGGCTCAAAGTGTGCAATTAATGCATCGCGATGTGCTTTACGGCTCACTGCGTCACCTAAGCTATTTAACACAACTTTAATATTTTTCAAGCCCATGCCGCGGTAAAACTCAACAGCAAGTGCAATCACTTCTGCATCAATTGCTGGGTCATTACTGCCAATCGCTTCAATACCGAACTGAACAAATTGACGATAGCGTCCTGCTTGTGGTCTTTCATAACGGAACATCTGCCCGATATAATATAATTTTGTCGGCTGCGTAGCATCACCGAACATTTTATTTTCTACATAAGAACGTACAACTGGTGCTGTTCCTTCTGGACGAAGTGTTAAGCTACGCTCCCCGCGATCTTCGAATGTGTACATTTCTTTTTGTACGATATCTGTTGTATCCCCAACACCGCGTAAAAATAATTCTGTGTGCTCAAAAATCGGTGTACGAATTTCTTTATAGTTGTAACGACGACAAATTTCACGTGCTTGTCCTTCAATATACTGCCATAGTTCCACAGTACCAGGAAGGATATCTTGCGTTCCGCGTGGGATTTGAATAGACATATTCAGTTCCTCCTCATTTTCTCAATAGTAATAAAAATAAAAAAACTCCCGCCTCTACTGATTCTACAGTAGGGACGAGAGTATAATACCCGTGGTGCCACCCTAATTGAAGCACGTATGCTTCCACTTTTTTAATAACGCTTAAATTGCGTTCGACCTCTACTTAGCATCGTGCTGTTCAAGACGAAACCTACAGAGTGTCATTCGATCAGTCATCATGTAGAAATGTTTTCAGCCTTAGACATTTCCTCTCTTTTCATGTGTCTCTTATCTACTCTTCTCTATCATCGGTTTATACCATATGTAACTGTAAAAAATGAATTTGTTTACTACTATACGGTTATTCACAATTATTGTCAAGATTCTCAAGAACGTCCGAGGTGCTTCTTTAAAGTTTTCACATCTTTTAAAGAAATCCCAAATTCAGAAGCAAGTTCTAGCGATGTATTTTGCTGTTCCTTTGAAATAAACTCATGAAAATTCACATTAAACAATTGGTTTGCTCCGTTAGTAGCAGAGTTTCCCTTCTCACTCATACGCATACGTATATCCCTCACATTCGGTAGTGGAATTCTAATGACTATTGTTCCATATTGATGTGGAGGTTATACGTTTTTACAAAAAGCTGTCTCATTTTGATGATGAGGTGGCTTTTCACATGTCGAACATTGCCGAAGAATCTTTATTCCATGTCGAAGCGCCGATATATTGTAAAAGTCGCCGATAAATGATGCATTTGCGCTGATATAGTTGTAGTCATGAAAAATCTTTGAGTCCTTCAGCATATGCCTTATTTCCGTAAAATATATCTTTCTGGCGGCCCGAATCCTTGTTCACTCTGAAAATACACCAATTTTTCAGGTATACATGAAACAAAACAAGGCAGACCATACCAAATTACTTCTTCTATTGC
Organism: Bacillus sp. UNC322MFChir4.1; assembly: GCF_000746135.1. Taxonomy (NCBI): domain Bacteria; kingdom Bacillati; phylum Bacillota; class Bacilli; order Caryophanales; family Bacillaceae; genus Bacillus; species Bacillus sp. UNC322MFChir4.1. The sequence continues at coordinate 22,668 of NZ_JQKQ01000043.1, read as the reverse complement.
AGATTCCAATTGCATGAATGTACCATCTATTTCCGAAATGAATGAGATGACATAACAACAATCTCCTGCACCATATTCTTTCAAAAGTTTTGTAATACCTTCAACGTGAATTAAATTTTTAGGGATTTTCTCAATATAAGTAGGATTCAATATGGAGTCATAGTGATGAGCAAGGCGCCCTAAAGCTTTCCCTCGCTTTTTTACTGAAGATAATTCGTACATGATTCTCTCATGTACTTTTCGATTAAAGAAATTTTTTACGATTAACTTTTCGTATTCTCTATCCATAGCATCACTCTCCCTTTTCATTATACAACAGACAAGTTATGCATATGTTTTAAACAAAGCAAAAAAGAGAGGAGAACCTCCTCTCTTCCACCATCATTATTTACTCTCTACAATCAATGTCACCGGACCGTCATTAATAAGCTGAACGTCCATCATTGCTCCGAACTTTCCTGTTTCTACGTGCAGTCCTTGTTTGCGAAGTTCTTCGTTAAAGAAGTCGTATAAACGTTCTGCATAGTCTGGTTTTGCTGCATCCATAAAGTTTGGTCTTCTTCCTTTTCGACAATCTCCGTATAACGTGAACTGGGAAATGGAAAGAACTTGTCCACCAACATCTAATACAGAACGGTTCATTTTTTCGTTTTCGTCTTCAAAAATGCGTAAGTTTGCAATTTTTTCAGCGATATACGTTGCATCTTTTTCTGTATCTTCATGGGTGATTCCAACTAATAGTGTTAAGCCGAAAGGAATTTGTCCTACAACTTCACCTTTTACTGTTACAGATGCTTCTTTTGATCGTTGTAAGACAACTCTCATTTCTCTTCACTCCTTATTAATGCATCATGCGGCGCACCGCATAAATTTCTGGAACCCGTTTAATGCGCTCGACAACTTTTTTCAAATGCTGTAAGTTACGAATTGAAATAGACATATGAATCGTTGCCATTTTGTTACGGTCGCTTCTTCCTGAAACAGCTGAAATATATGTTTTCGTCTCTGTTACAGCTTGCAGTACTTCATTTAGTAAACCGCGGCGGTCATATCCTGAAATTTCAATGTCAACATTGTATTCAATTTCTTTTTCAGGACTGCCTTCCCACTCTACTTCTAACAGTCTCGCCTGTGCTTCTTCTGTATGAACATTTACACAGTCAGTACGGTGTATGGATACACCGCGCCCTTTTGTAATATAACCAATAATATCATCGCCTGGAACTGGATTACAGCACTTTGATAAACGAATAAGTAAATTATCCGCACCGCTTACTTTTACACCAGAATCCCATTTGCGAATTTTCATTGGTTTGCGAACTTCTTTTACTTCTGTTAAATCCTCTTCACGTTGCTTACGGAATTTATCTGTTAGACGTGTGACGATTTGCGATGCAGTAATCCCGTTATATCCAACAGCGGCAAACATATCTTCTTCATTTGCAAAATTAAATTTCTCAGCAACGCGCTTTAAGTTATCAGGTGCTAATACTTCCTTCATCTCATACTCAAGGCCTCGCACCTCTTTTTCAACAAGCTCGCGGCCTTTTTCAACATTCTCATCACGGCGCTGCTTTTTGAAAAATTGACGAATTTTATTTTTCGCATGCGATGTTTGTGCTAATTTCACCCAGTCCTGACTCGGACCATATGAATGTTTAGATGTTAAAATTTCAATGATGTCACCTGTTTTTAATTTATAATCTAGAGTGACCATTTTCCCGTTTACTTTTGCACCAATCGTTTTATTCCCGATTTCAGAGTGAACGCGATAAGCAAAGTCAATCGGTACAGAGCCAAGCGGCAATTCCATGACATCTCCTTTTGGTGTAAAGACAAACACCATATCAGAGAATAAATCAATTTTTAACGATTCCATAAATTCTTCTGCATTCGAAGCTTCATTTTGCCATTCTAAAATTTGACGGAACCATGTTAATTTTTTCTCAAGCGTACCTGTTGTTTCAGCCGTTTTTCCTTCTTTATATGCCCAGTGAGCCGCAATTCCGAATTCGGCAATTTCATGCATTTCTTTCGTACGAATTTGCACTTCAAGCGGGTCGCCTTTCGGTCCAATTACTGTCGTATGCAATGACTGATATAAATTCGCTTTTGGCATTGCGATATAATCTTTAAAACGTCCCGGCATCGGCTTCCAGCACGTATGAATAATACCTAGAACGGCATAACAATCTTTAATACTATTTACGACAACACGAACAGCTAACAAATCGTAAATTTCATTGAATTGCTTATTTTGCATTGCCATTTTTCGATAAATGCTATAAATATGCTTTGGACGACCTGAAATCTCTGTTTGAATCGCAACTTCTTTTAATTTGTCACGAATTCCCCCCATAACTTCATCTAAATATTCTTCACGCTCTGCACGCTTACGTTTCATTAAGTTGACAATACGATAATATTGCTGCGGATTTAAATAACGCAGCGCTGTATCTTCTAATTCCCACTTAATCGTATTAATTCCAAGCCTGTGTGCTAATGGTGCAAAAATTTCTAATGTTTCATTTGCAATGCGGCGCTGTTTTTCTTGCGGTAAATGTTTTAATGTTCGCATGTTATGAAGTCGGTCTGCAAGTTTAATTAAAATAACGCGAATATCTTGCGCCATTGCAATAAACATTTTTCGATGATTTTCCGCCTGCTGCTGTTCATGAGATTTATATTTAATTTTCCCTAGCTTCGTTACACCATCAACAAGCATTGCAATCTCTTTTGTAAATTCACGTTCAATGTCTTCTAATGTTACATCTGTATCTTCTACTACATCATGTAAAAAACCCGCAGATACAGTTGACGGATCCATGTGTAAGTCCACTAAAATCCCTGCTACTTGAATAGGGTGGATAATATATGGTTCACCTGATTTTCGGTATTGCTCACTATGTGCCGCACGTGCAAATTCATATGCGCGCGCCACAAGATCGATATCATCATCGTGTAAATATTGCCCTGCTTTCTCCAGTACCTGCTCAGCTGTTAGCACTTGTTCATTCGCCATCTAATCACCTTTTATTAAAGATTCATAATCTCTTTCCTTGCCAATTAGAATAATTTTTATCTTACCATTATAACGTAATGATTGTGAATTGTGAAAAGGAAAAGATTTTACAGACATTTCGCTTTACTTTTTTTCGATACATATATAAAAATACCCGATCCTCTCAAAGAGATTCACGGGTACTCCGCATATTGCCCTGTTACAATTAATATTGTTCTAATACTAATACGTCATAGCCATCTAACATTTTACGGCCATCTAAGTAAGTAAGCTCTACTAAAAATGCAATACCTGCAACAACACCGCCAAGTTCTTCTACTAGCTTAATTGTCGCTTCAATTGTTCCACCTGTAGCTAATAAATCATCTGTAATTAATACGCGTTGCCCTGGTTTGATTGCATCTTTGTGAATTGTTAACACATCTTTACCATACTCTTTACCGTAATCTACTTTGATTACTTCGCGTGGTAATTTACCTAATTTACGAACCGGCGCAAAGCCTACTTCTAGTGCGTAAGAAACTGGGCATCCAATAATAAAACCACGTGCTTCTGGTCCTACTACAAGGTCGATATCTCTTTCTTTTGCATACGCAACGATTGCATCTGTTGCTGCTTTATATGCTTTTCCATCGTTCATTAAAGGTGTGATGTCTTTAAAGACAATACCTTCTTTCGGATAATCTGGTACGATTGCAATATGTTTCTTGAAATCCATATTTATGAATCCTCCTCAAATATAAAAGAGTTGTAAATACAAGCCCTTTACCCTAACTGCTCTATTTCTTTATGATTACGAATCGTTTCAAACCATGCATATAACTGCTGATATGTGCTATAAACCAGTTCCTTTTCTAATTGTAATTGGTTTATTTTCTCACGATACGTGTTTGATTCGGTTAAATCACGCTTTTTCATTCCTTCTGCCATAAAAATGACACCGTCTTTTATTGTAACAAATTCTAACTCAAAAAACACCTGTGTCATGAAATTTACTGTATCTTTTGACCACCCTTTATGACGGCAAAGCTGCTCACCATATTGACGAAGCGAAAATGGTGCTTTTTGATGTAGGAACGAATAGTACCACTTAAAATGTTCTCTCGTTGGAACGGTACTAAACAAATGATTGTTTTCTTGATAAAAAACAGTATAAATGCGGGCTGGGAATCCTTTTTCACATATGTGCTTTAAATCGTCTGTCGCATCTGGTAAATCAAGAATAACAGCGTAGCGATCTTCTAATGTTGTCACATCTTTAGCCTGCATTGCATAATCTTTATATGCTTCTAACGAAAACTTTTGCAGTGCTTCTTCCTTAAAATATACAATTGTCAATTTATCACTTGAAAGGTCCGCTAAATTCGTTTCTACATTACGCATGCTGCGCCAATCAAATAATTGCCAAGCTTCTACAGCAATGTCTTGAACCATAATTTGTGGTTTACGGAAATTATTCCATTCATTAATAGAAGCTTCTCCAACGATCGATACTTGCGCTACAGGAGAAATTTCTTTTGCAAATGCCCCGAAACCAAAGCCGATGCTATCTAATGTTGCTTGTCCATCGCGAAGTGTCATTTTTAAATGTGAGCCATCGGAACCTATAGCGCGAATACTTTCTAGGCTTGCATCTTTCACAGCGATGCGCGGCTTCGGATTCCCAACACCGAACGGAGCAAGCTTTTGCATTTCTTCGATTGCAGCTAGCGTGACATCTTCCACTTTACATACTACATCCACCGTAGTGACAGGAATAAAATCTTCTTCTGACAACAATGCAGCGGCTTGCTCATTTAAACGGCGACGCAGTTCACCGACATCATCCATACTAAGAGTCATACCAGCCGCCATTGGATGACCGCCAAAATGCGGTAATATATCACGGCAATCTGATAAATTCGCATATAAATCAAAACCTTCAATACTACGAGCTGAACCTTTTGCTGTGCCTTTTTCAGGATCAATACTTAAGACAATTGTCGGCCTGTAAAAGCGATCTACGAGCTTCGAAGCAACAATCCCAATTACGCCGGGATTCCATCCTTCTTTAGCTAAAACTAATACCGTATTCTCTTCTGGTGGATAATGCGCTTCTACTTCTGCAATCGCTTCTTCAGTAATTTGCTTTACAATGTCTTTTCGTAATTTGTTTAGTTCATCGATTTCTTGCGCGAGTTCTTTCGCTTCTTCTACGTCTTCTGATAATAATAAATGAACAGCCGGGGCAGCATCTTCTAATCGTCCAACCGCGTTAATGCGCGGTCCAATTGCAAACCCAACACTTTCTTCTGTAATTTCACCTTGCGAAATATTAGCAACTTTAAACAGCGCTTGTAAACCTATTCGCTGCGTTGTTCGCATTTTTTTCAATCCACGCTGTACAAGTAGACGGTTTTCGCCATTAAGAGGCACTAAGTCAGCTACTGTACCAATAACAGCAATTTCCAATAAATGTTCTGGTACACTACCAAGCAAAGCATGGGCAACTTTAAACGCCACACCAACACCCGCTAAATAGTGATATGGATACATACCGCCCTCTAACTTCGGATGAATGATAGCCAATGCTTCCGGCAATTCTGGCGGCGGCTCATGATGATCAGTAATAATTAAATCAATGCCAAGCTCCTTGGCAACTTGCGCCTCATGAACAGCTGCAATCCCTGTATCAACCGTAATAATAAGCGAGAAGCCAGCGCGATGCGCCCAGCGAAACGCTTCCTCATTCGGCCCATATCCTTCTGTGAATCGGTTCGGAATATAAAACTCTACATCCGCTCCGATTTCTTGTAATGCTAAAAATAAAACGGTTGTACTACTAACACCGTCCGCATCATAGTCACCAAAAATTAAAATTTGTTCACCGTTTTGAATCGCTTGGCGAATGCGCAGTACAGTACGATCCATACCTTCAAGTAAAAAAGGATCGTGAAATTCTTGCTGCTCTGTACTTAAAAAACCCACAATCTTTTCTTCTGTATCTAAACCTCTATTTAGTAATAACGAAGTAACAAGAGATGACAATTGAAGTTTATTTGCCAATTGTTCTACAAGTTCCACATTATTATCCGTTTCTTTCCAACGCGTCTTCGGTTGTAACACGAAATCACCCCTTAACCTGTCCATTATACTAGACAGACTAAGGGGTGACAATGAGGTTTGATTAACCAATTAGACCCTTTTACGTAACCCTCCCCTATATTAATCAGGAGAGTATGGATTAATATGAACGAAAACATTTTGCACATGATCTTGCTGCATGAGCACCTCTTTCACACGTTTACCAATGCGATGCCCTTCCTCCACTGTAATGTATGGATCGACAGACACTTTAATATCAACGATGACATAATGTCCATGCTCCCTTGCATATAGCGAACCGATTTTCTTTATTCCTGCCACTTGCATAACCGCTTCTCTCATCGGAATAATATCTTCCTCATGAAGAACATGGTCTAGCGTTGTATGAATCGCTTCTTTTCCGATATCCCAAGCCATTTTTATAACGAGTAAAGATACGAATAAACCAGCAACTGGATCAGCATATACAAGCCACTCCATCCCCAATTTATTCCCGATAATTGCTGCCCCAATACCAATTAAAGCAGCAATTGATGAAAACACATCAGAACGATGCTCATACGCGTTTGCAATAATCGCATCACTATTTATCCTTTTTCCTAACTGATATTTATAACGAAACATCCATTCTTTCACAACAATCGAAAGAAGTACAGCAATCACAGTAATCCAGCGCGGAGGCTCGAGAACTTGTGTAAAAGCTTTAACGGAAGAAATAACAATTTCAATGCCGACAATAAACAGAAGAACAGCTACAATAATTGCGGAAATAGATTCTGCTTTTCCGTGTCCATATGGATGATCCTCATCAGGCGGTTGCTTTGCTGCACGCAGTCCAAAATAGACTGCTAATGAGCCGATAACATCCGAACCAGAATGAACTGCGTCCGCCATAAGCGCTTTACTATTTCCAATATATCCAATAACAGCTTTGACAATCGCAAGCACAATATTGCCGATAATTCCAATAATCGCTCCAAATTCCGCTTCTTTAAAACGTTCATCTTTTTCCATAATCGAAACCCTTTCTTTCACCAACGTACACTTTATCTCGCTACTTGTGGACAGCAAGCCCCCCACCTCAAGATTCCGCGAAAAACGTTGTCCAGTTCCAGTGGCTATAATGTTCGGTGGCTTCGCTTCTTCCTACGAGGTAAAAAACACCTCTACGTCAGAAGCTCCATCCCCCTCACATTCTGAACGAGCCGCTTCCACTTTTCTAAAGAAGATAGACGGGGGATAACTGTCCGTAAATGCCCGCACTAACCTTCACTTTATTCTATCCCAGAACAAAAAAAGAAATGCCTGCAAAGAGGCATCTCTTTTCATTCAAATTTAAGTGATTGTTTCTTATACTTGCGGTTCAGATGTCTTTACTTCTACTTTTTTCTGACCTTTTCCTTTTTTCAAACGGCGGTTTTCAAGCATCAGCCAAATTTGGGATGCCACGAAAACAGAAGAGTAAGTACCAACAATTAAACCGACAAATAATGCAATTGAGAAGTTACGTAATGACTCACTTCCAAAAATTAACAATGTAATAACAGGTAGTAACACTGTCATAACCGTATTAATAGAACGGCCGATTGTTTGGCGAATACTCGCATTCACAATCTCTTCTAAATCGCTTAACGTGCGAATTTTTTGTTTCTGTTTGTACAACTCACGATTTCGGTCAAACGTAACAATCGAATCGTTAATAGAATAACCGATAATTGTTAACACCGCTGCAATAAACGTTAGATCGACTTCTAAGTGAAGTAAGCTGAACGCAACGATAATGAAGAATGCATCGTGCAGAAGTGCTAATACTGCTGATAATGCATATGTGAAGCGGAAACGAATGCTCACATATAAAATGATAACAGCTGATGCAATCAGTACTGCATAAAACGCATTTCGCGCAATTTCTTTCCCGATTGTCGGAGAAACTGTACTTATGTTTGGCTCTGTACCATATTTATCGTGGAAGACTGTTTTTACTTTCGCAATATCATCTTTTGATAATACACCAATTGTACGAACAGCAAATCCTTTATTATTATCACCTGTTGGCACAATATCTTCTTGCTTCACATCTACTTTCAAATCATGCAATTCTTTTTGTACTTGTGACACTGTTATCGCTTGATTTGTTTTAATATCCATGCGCGTACCACTTTCAAAGTCAATGCCTAGATTCAATTTGAAAATTGGTAAAATAATCGCACCCGCAATCATGACAACAACTGAGAACCAGAAAAATTTATGTCCGATGCTAACAAAGTTAATACGATCAAATCTCGTTGGTGCATGTTCTACACCTTTTGTTAATGGAATAACTTCCTTCGGTTTTACACCAAAGTAAGTATATTTTTTATCAAAATAACGACTCTTAACAAGTAAACCAAGTAAGAAACGTGTACCATATACGTTTGTAATAAAGCCGACAAAAATACTTACAATTAAACTTGTCGCAAATCCTCTAACAGAACTTGTACCATATGCAAATAATACACCAGCTGCTGCAAGTGTTGTAATGTTTGCATCTAGAATGGTTGATAATGAACGCTGATTACCTGCACGATATGCCGATAACATCGATTTTCCGATGCGCAGTTCTTCTTTCAGTCTTTCATATGTAATAACGTTTGCATCAACCGCAATTCCGACCCCGAGCACGAGCGCTGCTATACCCGGCAATGTGAGAACCGCATGCATCCAATTGAATACGAGTAACGTTATGTAAATATATAAACCAAGCATAATTATCGCTACAAGACCAGGTAGACGATAGAATACAAGCATAAATAAGAAAATAAGAGCTATACCAATTGCACTAGCAAAAATTGTTTTTTGCAGTGCTTGCTCACCAAATTTCGCTCCAACAGAAGTAGAGTATATTTCTTTTAAATCAACAGGAAGTGCTCCGGCATTTAACAACTCTGAAAGTTGTTTTGCGCTCTCTACTGTAAAGTTCCCACCAACAATAGATACTTCCGCTTGATTAAATACTTGATTCACAGTAGCTGCTGATAAATATTTCGGTTTTGGTTTTGCTGCTTCTGCCTTGTAAGAATCTTTTCCTTCTTCAAAATCAAGCCAAATTACCATTAAGTTGTTCGGTTTCATGCTTAATACTTTCTCAGTCACTTGACGGAATTTATCAGCACTCTTTAACTTTAAGCCAACACTTGGTCGACCTTGCTCATCAAACGTTTGCTTTGCACCGTTCGTTGCTAAATCAGCACCGTCCATAAGAATGTTATCATTTACATCACGGAACGTTAATTTCGCTTGAGTTGATAACACATCTCGCGCTTGCTGTTGATCTTTGATGCCAGCAAGCTGCACACGAATACGATCATTTCCTTCAATTTGGATATTCGGTTCGCTTACACCAAGAACGTTTACACGTTTTTCGAGTGCACCAACCGTACTCACAAGAGTATCCCTAGTAACTTTTTCCCCTTTTTTCGCTGGCTTTACTTCATATAAAATTTCAAAGCCGCCTCGAAGATCAAGTCCGAGATTAATTCCTTTTGTAATGTTTTTTGTCGTTGCTCCAATGATTCCTCCAATTAATAACACAACGAGGAAAAAGGCAACGATTCTGCTACTTCGCTTTGCCATATGTTTCTTGTTCCTCCTTTGAACAAAAGCGCTTGTTCCAAAATTACCTCTTTATCAATACTCCCTATTATACTGCAAGAAGAAGAACAAACCAATTACAACCTTATTATTTATTTTCATATTCATCAAACGACCAAAGTGGTGCTTGATACGCCTTCAGCGTTAAATATGTCATATAGTCGCTAGCTGTTAACGTTAACACATCATTTACAAGCTCATACAATCTGACATTTGGCCCTACTTTTTTCCACTTTTTATCCTTTAAACATTTCCATACGTCTTCTAGTGTAACACGATCATAGCCGAGCATTTGAAACTCTTCCACTTTACTGTCCAAAACGATTTGTAATTGCTCTCGATACGCTTCTACTATTGCCTCTTTCTCAGCCATTTTTAGCTCATCTCCCTCTGATCTCACGTTCCTCATTTCAAAAGCTTGTCATGCTTATCTTATTCATGCATATAAATTATTGTAAATCATTCCATTGATTTTGAGAAGGTAGGAGAAAACAATGACGAAACAAACCTTTTTACGAGGTGCTTTTATTTTAATGTTCGCTGGTTTTATCACAAAAATATTAGGTTTTATTAACCGGATTGTGATGGCGCGCATTTTAGGCGAAGAAGGCGTTGGGCTATATATGATGGCTGTTCCAACATTTATATTAGCTATTACCATTACACAAATCGGCCTTCCAGTTGCCATCGCAAAACTGATTGCTGAAGCAGAAGCTACAAACGATAAACAACAAGTTAAAAAAATATTAACCGTTTCATTAGCCATTACCTCAGTCATTAGTATTCTATTAACAATCGGAATTATGCTTCTTGCTCCTTTATTAGCAGAAACATTATTAACTGATAAACGAACTTACTATCCATTAATCGCTATTTTACCAGTTGTACCAGTCATTGCCGTTTCCTCTGTGCTGCGCGGTTACTTTCAAGGGAGACAAAATATGAAACCGAGTGCCTATGCACAGGTGCTAGAACAAGTCGTTCGCATTACGATTATCGCTGTATGCATTCGCTTTTTCTTACCATATGGAGTAGAATACGCCGCAGCAGGTGCCATGCTCTCAGCTGTACTTGGAGAAATCGCTTCTCTATTATTTTTGCTAACATTATTTCAAAGAGAAAAACACCTTTCCATTCGTTCCCGTTTTATAAGTACTGTAAAGGAAAGTAAACACACCTTTTATTCCTTAATGGATATTGCACTTCCTACAACAGGAAGCCGCTTAATTGGATCTATTTCTTACTTTTTTGAACCAATTGTTGTTATGCAAAGTTTAGCAATCGCCGGAGTTACTGCTTCAATTGCAACGCAGCAATACGGTATATTAAATGGATATGCCTTTCCACTTTTGTCTCTGCCGGCCTTTATTACATATGCTCTTTCCACGGCACTCGTCCCCTCGATTAGTGAAGCAAACGCCAAAAAGCAGCGCCGTTTAGTAGAGCACAGATTACAGCAAGCACTGCGCATCTCTCTTATTACAGGTGGATGGTCTGTCGTCATTTTATATGTATTTGCTTCACCTATTTTAACGCTTATGTATGGTTCTGATAGTGCGACTCTTTTCATTCAAGTGCTTGCACCTTGCTTTTTATTTCACTATTTTCAAGGACCACTCACATCTGTACTACAAGCTCTCAATTTAGCACGAGCTGCCATGATGAATACATTTATCGGAGCAATTGTGAAATTACTTGTTATTTTCGTCCTTGCTTCACAACCACAGTTTCAAATGATGGGCGTCGCTCTTGCAATTGCAGCCAATATCGTTACTGTTACTTTACTTCACTATGCAACTGTCTTAAAAAAAATTACATTTACTATTTATATAAAAGACTATATGTACGGCTTACTCGCTATTGTCATCGCTGGGAGCGTAGCCTATTACATACATACACGCATAACCTTCTCTCCTTCACTTGGCATGCAAACATTATGGGAAGTGCTATCTACTTCGATACTGTATGTATTTCTGTTAATCCTTTTTGGCCTTATTCGAAAAGATGAATTACTAAGGCTCCCAATTCTTCGTAAATTTTCTTTTTTAAAATAAAAGTAGCTATCGAAATACATTCGATAGCTACTTTTATTTACTATGTGTTTTTTTATAATAGACAAGCGTTGTACACTCATTCAATCTTTTTCTAACACCAGTCTGTTCAAAACCCATTTTTTCATACAAATAACAGTTCCGTTTTTCCTCTAAAATTGTGGCTAATTCCCAACTTGTTGCTTGCGGGAACATCTCTTCTAATAAGAATATTATTTTCTGGGCAATTCCATTCCCTTGATACTTCGGAAGAATAAACATTGGACTAATCCAAAATTCAGTATTCTCTTCTTTCCGAACTACACATACAGCACCAACAACGTCATTATTGTACATGATTTTGTAAAATCCACCATGCAGATTGTTAATTCTTGTAATGATTCTATCAAGCTTCTCATTTGCCGGATTCGTATTGTAATCTTGGTATGTTTCCAATAACGGTAGAAAAGCTTCTACTTGCATAGCATGAATCAATTCTGCGTCCGAAACTGTAGCTTTTTCTAACGTAACTCCCATATCTTTCACTCCAAATTAGACTTCTTTGCCCTTTTATATTCGACATAGTTCTATGAAGTCCTGTTTGAAGCAGACCTTTACTCATCTTTTAAATCCACAAAAAACTGCCCGTTTTGAAAACTACAATATGAAATCTTCTCAATATCGGTATGCCCTAGTTTCTTTAACTTATCCTTCAGCCATATATCGGTATGTTCCATCATGTATAAATGTTTTTTCTGAATTTCTCCATCAATAATAAGCGGAAGTGAAAATAATGGTGTGTCATTTTTACTTTTTTGTTTTTCAAATATTGATAATCTCCCTGATGGCTCTAAAATCGCATACTCGACATCACGTATATCACCGATACGTTCCTCACGTAATTGCATAAGTAAATCATCCATGTTGTATCGCTGTTTACGCATTTGCTTTTCATCTATCTTCCCCTCACGTACGATGATAGCCGGTTCTCCTTCTAGTATGTGACGAATGCGCTGACTTTTTAGCGAGACAACGGATAACACAATTTGAATGAGCATAATCAGCACCATCGGAACGAGTTGATGCCAAATTGACTTATCCATATTTTCAATTGCAATAACTGCCATTTCACCAAGCATAATAAACACAACTAAGTCTAAAACACTTAACTCACCAATTTCTCGTTTTCCCATCAGTCGGAAAATAATTAACATCACACTGTATAAAAGAATGGTTCGAAAGATAATTTGAAGTATTTCCATCTTCTCTTTCCCTTCTCCTTGCAATTTCTATACATTAGTTTTCCCGTACAAAAAGAAACTAGTCTAACTTAGCACAAGAGAAAATATGCTTGTATTAGAAAGGAGAGATGCTTTATGGATGGAACAAAAAAATTATCAATTGCAGTTGGATTCGGCATCGTTACCTTACTTATTTTCGCTTGCCTAGCAAGTCTCATCATCGCTTTATTATTGAAATTTACAAACATAAATGAAGGGACTTTATCCATCGCACTTCTTGTCCTCGCCATTGTGTCAACACTTGTCGCTGGATTTGTTGCTGGAGTAAAAGCACAAGGAAAAGGGTGGTTTGTCGGTGGATCTACTGGAGTCTTATTTGCAATTCTCGTATTTCTTGTAAATTATTTAGGGTTTTCATCGGCGTTATCGAACGCACAACTTCTCTATCAACTTGTCATTATTGCGGCAAGTACAATTGGGGGCATATTTGGAGTCAATATCGGTAAGCGGACAACATATTAAACAGCGAAGCTGTCCTAAAAAATTACTATATAAATTAAAAAACTCCTGTCTTTTTAGATTGAGACGTGAGCATCTGGCCGCGCATAGAAACGGTCAAGGCCTGTTCCTACCACATGCAAAGTCGAAAACAAAAGGAGAAAGTAAGTGCATACCCGCTACTTATATGTCGAAAAATTTAATGGATATATAAACAGTGACTTTTGGAGACAGCTTCTATGTTTTCCCCGTATATATGAATGAATTTCACAAGTCAGAATCCATCAGAAAAAACGAATTATATTTTCTCATTCTCATTATTATTTACTGATTTAGTAATACTTAAATTTATAAAAAAAAGGTGCTCTAAAAGTAATACTTTTAGAACACCTTGTTGCATTAGTTTTTCACAGTTTCACGAATTGCGTTGCGATCAAATGTAAGGTGTGAACCACCAGATTTAATCACAATCGTTGTATCGTTTACAGATTCAATTGTACCGTGTAAGCCACCAATCGTTACGATTGCATCGCCTTTTGTCAGTTCACTTTGCATTTGCGCTACAGCCTTTTGACGTTTTTGTTGCGGACGAATTAGTAAGAAGTAGAAAATCGCAAACATCGCAACAATCATGACAATATTCATCATACCTGGATTCATCTTTTATTCCTCCTCAATTATTATGTATTAGAAGTTTTTAGCATTCGGTTTATTAAAGCCATATTGTTCAAAGAACTCCTCACGGAAATCTCCAAGACGGTCTTCACGAATGGCTTGTCTCACCTGCTCCATTAATTTTAACAGAAAATGCAGGTTGTGATAAGACGTTAAACGAATTCCGAATGTTTCATCACATTTCATTAAGTGACGGATGTACGCACGTGAATAGTTTTTACATGTGTAACAATCACAATTCGGATCAAGCGGACCAAAGTCTTTCGCAAACTTTGCATTTTTTACAACTAAACGGCCTTCACTTGTCATACACGTACCGTTTCGTGCAATACGAGTTGGAAGTACACAGTCGAACATATCAATACCGCGGATTGCACCGTCAATTAATGAATCTGGTGATCCAACGCCCATTAAATAACGCGGTTTGTTATCAGGAAGAAGCGGTGTTGTAAATTCAAGCACACGGTTCATAATATCTTTCGGTTCCCCAACGGATAAACCACCAACTGCATAACCTGGGAAATCCATTGAAACAAGGTCGCGGGCACTTTGACGGCGAAGTTCTTCAAACTCTCCGCCCTGTACAATACCAAATAAACCTTGATCCTCTGGACGCTGGTGCGCTTTTAAGCAACGCTCTGCCCAGCGGCTCGTACGCTCTACTGATTTTTTCATATACTCAAATGTCGCTGGAAACGGTGGGCACTCATCAAATGCCATCATAATATCAGAACCTAGTGCATTTTGAATTTCCATTGCCTTTTCTGGTGATAAGAATAATTTATCCCCGTTTAAATGATTGCGGAAATGAACGCCTTCCTCTTCAATACGGCGGAAGTCACTTAAACTAAACACCTGGAAACCACCGGAATCTGTTAAAATCGAACGATCCCAGTTCATAAATTTATGTAAGCCGCCTGCCTCACGTACAATTTCATGACCTGGACGAAGCCATAAATGATACGTATTACTTAAAATAATACCCGCATCCATTGCTTTTAACTCTTCTGGTGACATTGTTTTTACTGTCGCAAGTGTTCCAACTGGCATAAAAATTGGTGTTTCAAATGAGCCGTGCGGTGTGTGAACACGTCCTAAACGCGCGCCTGTTTGTTTACATGTTTTAATTAATTCATAACGTATTGCTGTCATATCTTTACTCCTTTTTTATTTCTTCTCTACTTGAGAGTGAGCGGCAACAAACATCGCATCACCGAAACTAAAGAAACGATATTGTTCCTTCACCGCTTCATTGTACGCATGAAGAACATTGTCTCTTCCTGCAAATGCACTCACAAGCATAATTAAAGTTGATTTTGGCAAATGGAAGTTTGTAATTAAACCATCAATCGCTTTAAATTCATATCCTGGATACATAAAAATATCAGTCCAGCCAGAAGCCGCGCAAATCTTACCATTATTATCTGTTGCAATCGTTTCAAGCGTACGCGTTGATGTTGTTCCAACAGTAATAATACGACCACCTTCTTGCTTTACACGATTAAGAAGGTCTGCTGTTTCTGCTGACATATGATAATATTCCGCATGCATATGGTGTTCTTCAATTGTCTCTGCAGAAACTGGTCTAAATGTTCCAAGACCGACATGAAGCGTAATAAACGCTAAATGAACGCCTTTTTTCTTCAATTCTTCTAACAACTCTTCTGTAAAATGAAGCCCTGCTGTTGGCGCTGCTGCTGAGCCAACTTCACGTGCAAATACCGTCTGATAACGGTCACGATCTTCAAGCGTTTCTTTAATATACGGAGGAAGCGGCATTTCACCAAGCTCATCTAGAATTTCATAGAAAATGCCGTCATATGAAAATTGCAAATGACGTCCGCCTTGTTCGCCAGTTCCAACACATGTCGCTTTTAGTTTTCCTTCTCCAAAAGAAATTATCGTTCCTTCTTTCACACGTTTCGCTGGTTTAACAAGTGTCTCCCAAGTATCCCCATCTTCTTGCTTTAATAAAAGCACTTCAATATGTGCACCTGTATCTTCTTTTACACCGTGCAAACGAGCAGGCATTACTTTCGTTTCATTTAAAACTAAGCAATCACCTTCATGTAAATAAGAAAGAATATCCGTGAAATGCTTATGCTGAATTTCACCAGTTTCACGATCTAACACCATTAATCTTGATGTTTCTCGTTCTTCAAGTGGCACTTGTGCAATGAGTTCTTCTGGTAAATGAAAATCAAACAGATTAATATCCATAACTTATGTTCACCTATTTCTATCTAAATCGATTTATTACGTACATAATAAAAGATAATACAATACTTATCACAATACACGTAATGACGGGAAAATAAAAGGTAACATTCCCCTTTTTCACAAAAATATCGCCTGGAAGCCTACCTATAAAGTGAAACTTCCATTAGTGGGGGAGTTTTTCATCCCCCACTGATGGTTAGTTGAACCAATCGGGCTTTTACGGGCAGTTATCCCCCACCTATCTTCTTCGATTCTCTCTCAATCTTGAGGTGGGGGTCTTACTGCCCGTTAATGCGGGATAAACTTCCAAGCTAATCCAACAACAACGAGAAGAATACCGTCTGTAATGAGCAGCTTTGGCATATCTGTCATGCCCCTGGCATCTCCAAACCAAAATGTTCGTATACGAGCGGTGTAACAATGCGCCCTCTTGGCGTTCTTTGTAAGAAGCCAATTTGTAGTAAATACGGTTCATACACATCTTCAATAGTGTGTGATTCTTCCCCTATTGTTGCAGAAACCGTCTCTAATCCAACTGGGCCGCCGCGGAATTTTTCAATAATACCTAGTAACAACTTATGGTCAATATGATCAAGTCCAAGCTTATCTACTTGTAGTAGTTCGAGGGCCATTTGCGTAATTTCTATCGTAATCGTCCCATCGCCTCGAACTTGCGCAAAATCACGTACACGGCGCAATAAACGGTTCGCAATACGAGGCGTACCTCGTGCACGCCTTGCAATTTCTAAAGCAGCTAAGGAGTCGATTTCAACTTCAAACACTTCTGCAGTACGACTTACAATCGCTGATAACTGATCAACTGTGTAATATTCTAAACGAGACAATACACCGAAGCGATCTCGAAGTGGTGCGGATAACGCTCCGGCACGTGTTGTTGCCCCAATTAACGTAAACGGTGGTAAATCAAGCCGAACTGAACGTGCTGACGGGCCCTTTCCAATCACTATATCGAGACAAAAATCTTCCATCGCTGGATACAATACTTCTTCAATTGAACGATGTAAACGGTGAATTTCATCAATGAATAAAACGTCACCTGGTTGAAGCGCCGTTAAAACAGCTGCTAAATCACCTGGTCGCTCAATTGCCGGTCCTGACGTCGTACGAATATTCACACCCATTTCATTCGCAATAATGTTTGCTAATGTCGTTTTCCCAAGCCCTGGTGGACCATATAATAATACGTGATCTAATGTTTCCTCACGCATTTTCGCCGCTTCAATAAATACTTCTAAATTATGCTTTGCTTTATCTTGGCCAATATATTGGCGGAGCGTTTGTGGTCTTAACGAATATTCTAAATCCGCATCTTCATACGCGGATTCTCCTGAAACGAGACGTTCATCCATTCTACTCACCTCTTACCGTTTAGTAAAAGACTAAGTGCCTTTTTAATATATTGATCCGTCGTAAGTGATTCTTTTAATAGTTCTGGCACGACGCGAGATACTTCTCGCTCTGCATACCCAAGCGCTCTAAGTGCTTCCAACGCTTCATCAAGCTCGGCCGATGTTCCTTTTTTCTCATCGAAACGATTTGCATCTGAAAATAAGTCGACAAAGGCATCAGGCACAACATCTGCCAATTTCCCCTTTAAATCCAAAATCATTTGACGAGCTGTTTTCTTTCCGACACCCGGGAACTTCACTAAGAATTTTTCATCCTCATGCTCAATCGCTTGTACAACCTGCCCCGTTTGACCTGAAGCTAAAATCGCAAGCGCTCCCTTCGGTCCAATCCCCGATACACCTAAAAGCTTCGTAAATAGTAAACGCTCTTCACGCGTTTTAAATCCGTAAAGGGCCAATATATCTTCTCTTACATAATGATATGTATATACACGAAGTTCTTGTTTACTTCTTTGAAATACATACGGATTTGGCGTAAAAATTTGATAACCAATCCCGTTATGATCAAGAACGATATACTCCGGTCCTACATATTCCACATAACCTGTAATATATTCAAACAAAACTGTATCTCTCCCTCTCAAATCATGTATTCCATTTTAACATAAATAACGATAGAAATGCGAGATTCCCCCAACAAACGTTCTCTATTACATTTTTCCACTTTTTATCATTGACATGATTATAAAGGAGAATTATCATTACACTAGTGATAATGATTATCAATATTATTTACAAGGAGATCCATTCAAATGAAACGCAATCTATCTATCATCTTTGCACTTATGCTTCTCGCGCTTACAATCGTTGGTTGTTCTTCAAAGAAAGACGAAGCACAATCAAAAGAACAACCAAAAACAAAAGTTGTTAAACACACAAAGGGAGAAGTTGAGATTCCAACTGAGCCGAAGCGAATTGTTGATTTATCTGGTTCAACAGAAGAATTATTACTTCTTGGTCATAAACCAATTGGTACAGCGAATACGTATAAAAATAAAATTCAAGCTCACTTGCAAAATCAATTAAAAGATGTAAAACCAGTTGGCTGGTACTGGGCGCCAAACGCTGATTTAGAAGCAATCGCCGCTTTAAAACCTGATATGATTATTTTAAACAACCGTCAACTAAAAATTTACGATCAAGTCGCAAAAATTGCACCGACTGTTGTGTTAGAAACAAACTTAGAAAAATGGCGCGATAAATTTATTGAAGTAGGCAAACTATTTGGCGAAGAGAAAAAAGCAGAAAAATGGCTTGCAAACTACGACCAAAAAGCTGCTTCACTTTCAATGAAAATTAAAGAAAAAACAAAAGATGAAAACTTTATGTTCCTTGCTGTTACACCGCAAAACTTCCGTGTATATGGGAACTTTGGATACGGAGACATTTTATTTAACGACTTAAAATTACCTGCAACAAAAGGCACAGATTTAAATCAAACAATGGCACAAGTTTCATTAGAAGGTCTTGTTGCCTTCCAACCAGATCACATGTTTATCGTAAACTTTGGCGGCGAAGCTGATAAAGTTTACGAAGACTACAAAAACAGTTCCATTTGGAAAAATACTAAAGCTGTAAAAGACAATTATGTTTACGAAGTAAGCAATGAAGTATTTAACACAAAAGCATTTAACCCAATTGGAAGAGATATGATAATCGATGAAATCGCAAAAATGATTTTAGAAAAACAAAAATAAGAAACAAGCCGTAGCTATTTGAAGCTACGGCTGTTTCCATTTCTCATCGTATATTGCTCCATATCTTTCATCACTTTCACAAACCGCTCTTTCGACTTCACCCGAATTCCTCGCTTCAGCTGTTCACGCTGATAACTTTCCATCTTTTTCATATCAATTTGAAAGAAGGAATGAATGGCATTGTCATTTTTCGGCACACCGTTAAAAATTTGAAGAATTCCCTCTTTCGAAACGCCAAAATACCCACTCGTTTTTAATAACGGCGAAATATCATCAATGCTCTGTTGCAATACAATTTGTACATCATCTCGATCAACAAGTTGCCAATCCTTATATTGCTGTAAAATCTTTTCTAAATTCACAACTTCTTCTCTAAAAATTTCTTGACTCACTTCCCCGTCTAAATATATACGCTGCAACATGATTGTAATTTGAGGTTCCTGCCTAGCTGCATTACCCGAACTCTCTGCCGACGCTACACTCGATTCATGATACAAACAAAACGCAGCTAGCACGATCTGCATGGCAACGATCATGAGCTTCATATGCTGTCACCTCTTTTAGGGAAAATAAAAACTTCTATTTACAGTTTGACCAAAAATAGAAGTTTTATGCTCGTATAAGATTTGAAGTTAGGTATCTCGAAAAGCAACATTAACTCATTATAATAAATACACAGGCATAGGAGCGATTTATTGTCTATAAATTAAAAATGAATTTGTATAAAATAACTTCTTTTATCCATAAAGAATTAGGTATACAAGATTAAGAATACAAAAAAGCGGAGTGACCTCTTCAGCCTACTCCGCTACTATTTTCTATATAATAAGAAAGACGCCTGTCATGCAGGCGTCTTGATGCGTTTACGGCGAGAGACCAGGCGGCCACATCCGCGTGTTTAGCACTTAAGCATATCTCTCGTCTTACGTAAATTAGCTCATCGCTTTGTTAATATAACATTAATAGTTGGAGAAAGCAAGAAGAAAATGATGACCAAAAACGATACCTCTAAAAAGAAGGAGGATTTCAAAATATGTCGAATATGGAGAACACTTAAAAGAAAGGATATAAAATAATGACGCAAGTAATCTTATTTAGAGGAAAAGCAGGTACAGGCAAAACAACAATATCAAATGCTGTAGGCGCACAACTACATATACCCGTAATTCATAAAGACGATTTATATGACTCCATTGCTGAACACATAACAAATCATGTCATTCGAAACAAAATCTGCTTTGATATTCTTTTCCGATTGTTAGAATCCTCTCTTAGTTGTAATGCAACTGTTATTATCGATTTTGGTTATAACCACTTAGATGATGTACTGAACTTAAAATCTTGGATCGAACAACGAGAAGGGATATTGATATCAATTTTATGCACTTGCAGTGATGAAACTGTCTGGGCACATCGACTAAAAGAACGAAAAACAAATCCTCAGCCAAATCAACTCATCACAGACCTACATGAATTAAAAAAGCATTATAGTACAATTAATGCAGAGTTATTAGAAGATGAACTTCAATTAGACTGCATAGAAGATATACATTTATTAACAGAAAAAGCAATACACTACATAAGTGAAAAGAAGGGGAAATAATTCTCCCCTTCTTTCCATTATCGCACCACGTTAGTTACATTCGTACGAAGATCTCGGAACATATTTGTTACATCACGATTTAAATCGTTTGTAACTGTTCCGTTTCGTAGTTGTGTACTCATTGTATCGATGCGAGTAAACATATCTGCTTTTGCCGTTACATAGACATTACGGTTGTTCACAAGAGGCGCAACAGCTTTGCGAATGTCATTTTCTAACGCCTTCTCGTCTGGGTTATTACGAGTTTTGACCGCAATGACAACATCGTTACCACGGACAACAGTAGAAACACGATCTACATTATCCATACCTTTTACTCGGTTGGTAACTGCTTCAGCTACTTTACCATCATTGTTCATATAGGTATTGTTCATCGTAACATTGCGAGTTGGATATGGGTTCGTTAATTGTCCGTGATAATTTACATCGCGGTAATAATTGTATCCAACGTTATCACGACGGTTGTGAATGTCTTGATTAATTTTTGTATATCTTACATTCCCATAATCGTCAGTTCTTACATTGTTACGATATGTGACATAATCTGTGTAACGGTCTGTACGTGCTACATTATCTCTATGCGGATAAGCATTCTCATACGATGTGCGCTCGTAATTATAAGTAGCATTTCGATCCATCGCACTTTTATTTTTAGGTGTACCACATGCAGCTAGTGCACTGGTAACTAACAAAGAAGCAGCAATAATTTTAATTTTTTTGTTCAATGCAAAAACCCCCTCTGTTAGAATGAACTTTTCATTCGAAAAGCTCCCTCTTATCATGAGTCACAAAGAGGTTTTTTACACTGTAAGTATTTTACTTAAAATTCCGGCTATGCTATCGCTAAATGGCGCTTATGCCCTAAGTAGGCATAAAGTCGCTTAATAATAAGGAGATTTTTTTCAAGAAACTCCTCTCATTTCAAATATTTGCAAACTCCATTGTATGTTGAACCCATTTTATTTTCGCCTGTTTGACTTTCCCAAAGACCTCTGTTCTTACTACAACTAATACAATACCGCTCTCAACAATAAGGACTTTTACAATTCCTTGTACTCACAATACTTTATTATATAATCTCCGCCAAATTCCCAAACAGATTCTCACATAAAAACCGTTCTTTATAAAAGAACGGCTTCTTAACACTCTGTTTAATTTTCTTCTTCTGGATAAGGTGTTCCAAATACAGAGGGATGATTTTGTTGATAATACATTGTGCCCGGTTGCGGTGTATACGGAATATATGGGCTTTGCTGATGAAACTCACGCGGGAAATAAGGCATACCCGGCTGTGGACTATACAGTTCTGGTTCACCATCACAACCGCAATCCTCTTGTATTTGCTCCATTTGTGGTACATTATTATCCATTGTGACCGGTGCACCATTCGAATTTGGCATAGAAGGGAATTGCATATCATATGGCGGCATTCCTTGCATCCGTGGCATTCCTTGCATCGGCGGCATTCCTTGCATCGGCGGCATTCCTTGCATCGGCGGCATTCCTTGCATCGGCGGCATTCCTTGCATCGGCGGCAT
>NZ_JQKQ01000042.1:0-31993 GCF_000746135.1 Bacillus sp. UNC322MFChir4.1 | reverse complement strand
TTAAAACGAATTATGACATTATTAAAAGGGAAACAGTAACAAAAGTATAGAGAGAAAGGCGACCTTTCGTTCAAAACTGAACGAAAGGTCGCCTTTTTTGTTTTACATATGTTTTATGAGATGAAAAACGGAAGTTTTTCAGTGGCCTCGCCCCTGACAGAGAGGCGCTTTTTGCCTCGTCCGAGGGGGCGAAACGACCGGAGATTCTAGCCGCTGGAGCTGGACAATGTTTTCGCTGAATTTTGAGGTGGGAGAGAGCATCTGACCGTGCAGAGAGGCGGTCACTGTTAGCGGTGATTTGCATGTTGAAAAATCAAAATGGATGAATAAAAAAACAATGCCTGCTTCTATTGTACAGAAGCAGGCATTGTTTTTTTATTTAAGAAGCTACTTTTTCAAACTCTTCAAATTCTTTTTGAACATTTTTTGATGGCTTTGTTAGTAGGCTTACAATAATAATAGCGAGTAAACTCGCAGCAAAACCAGGAATCATTTCATATAGCATATCTTTTAAAAACTTAAATTGTGTCCACGTAATAACGGTTGTTGCACCAGCAAGCATACCAGCAAGGGCGCCCCATTTCGTCATTCGTTTCCAGTACAAGCTTAATAAAATAACTGGTCCAAATGAAGAACCGAATCCTGCCCAAGCGTAACCAACAAGCGCTAAAATTGTGTCATTTTGTTTAAAAGCAAGGCTGCTTGCTATTAGAGCGATGAACAGAACGGCCATACGTCCTACAAAAACAAGTTCGCGGTCCGTTGCCGAGCGGCGGAAAAATGTTCTGTATAAATCTTCAGTTACAGCACTTGATGTAACAAGAAGCTGTGAAGAAATTGTACTCATAATTGCCGCTAAAATGGCAGCTAATAAAAACCCAGTAATGAACGGGTGGAATAAAATATTTCCAAGCTCAAGGAAAATTGTTTCTGGATCTGCTAATTTCATTCCCTTGTCAGCATAATAGGCAATTCCAATGAGTCCAGTAAACATTGCGCCGACAATGGAGAAGATCATCCAGCTCATGCCGATGCGGCGAGCGCTTTTTAATTCTTTTACAGATGAAATGGCCATAAATCGTACGATAATATGAGGTTGTCCAACATAACCAAGACCCCAAGCAAATAAAGAAATAATGCCGAGTACAGAAGTACCTTTAAAGATATTTAATAAGTTTGGGTCAATAGATTTAATTGTATGAAATGCTGGTCCAAGACCATTTACGTGCATAATCGTTACAACTGGAACTAAAACGAGTGCAACGACCATAATAATTCCTTGTACGAAGTCTGTCCAACTTACAGCTAAGAAACCGCCAAATAATGTATAAGCTACGACAACGGCACCAACGATGAAAAGTCCTAAATGATAGTCCATTCCAAATGTATTACGAAATAGAACAGCACCTGAAACTAATCCCGAAGCTACATAAAATGTAAAGAAAATCATAATAACAAGTCCGGAAACAAGGCGTAGCATATGAGATTTATCATGGAAGCGATGTTCTAAAAATTCTGGAATTGTAATTGAGTTGTTTGCAAGTTCAGAGTAGGTACGTAAGCGAGGAGCGACGTATAGCCAGTTTGCATAAGCGCCGAGTGTTAAGCCGATCGCAATCCAACTGCTGCTTAGACCTGTTGCAAACATCGCACCGGGTAACCCCATTAACAGCCATCCGCTCATATCAGCAGCGCCTGCACTTAGTGCTGTTACTGCGGGGCCTAATGTACGCCCGCCAAGCATATAGTCTGTTAAATTTGATGTTCGTTTGTAGGCGATATAGCCAATCACTAACATCCCGATCATATAGATCGAAATAGAAATTAAAATCTGTGTGTTCATATTAGTCCCCTTTCCAAGTAGTATCTTTTGATGCATTACATATTATAATCTAACATGATTATGTGTAAAAATCTATCCTCTAAATATGAATTTTCAGAAATGTAAGCGTATTTAGAAGATATATTATTTTACTAATATAAAGTTTTTTGTTGATGTATAGATATTTTTATAGAGTATTTATTATTTTTACATAAAAATGAGTTATTTTGTCAATATAATATTCAATATGTACATAAAAAATATTTTTTTTGAAAGTATTGACTTCTAAAAAAAGAAAAGCATATAATGATTTCAAATTTAAAAATGCAAGCGTTGATGAAGAAGAGTACATATTATGGACATGTCAGAGAGCTGATGGTTGGTGCGAATCAGTATGAAAGTAATATGGAATGGGCTTCGGAGCTTCCAGACCGAAACGAAAGAAGTAGGCTTTGGCGAAAAGATCTCATCGTTACAAGAGACACGTATTGTATTTCGATACGGAAAAGTGCGTTACTTTTGTAACGAATTAAGGTGGCACCACGGGAGTACCCGTCCTTTTTATAGGATGAGTACTCCCTTTTTGTATAGAAAAAAATGAATAGGATAAATCGATGAGTAAGAAGAGTACGTATATTGGAGACGTTTCAGAGAGCCGGGGATAGGTGAGAGCCCGGTGCGGTGCCATATGCGGAATGGGCTTACGAGAGGTATGCTGAACTGTAAGTAGGCAGGCCCGGGTTCCGCCGTTACAAGGATAGGATATAAGATTGTATCTGAAAAAGCGGGATGCTTTGCATCCAACAAGAGGTGGTACCGCGGTATATTTATCGTCCTCTGCATATTTCCATATGCAGAGGACTTTTTTATTTTTAGACAAAGAGGTGACAGTGATGATAACGAAAGACCAATTTATCATACAAAAACAGCAAGGGAAAACCTTTCTTATGATTCAAGAAGAAGAGGGAGATAGCGTGACACCGATTGCGCTCTATCGCCGGATGAAAGGTGAGAAAACATTTCTACTTGAAAGCTCGCAGCTTCATCAAGATAAAGGGCGTTATTCCTATTTAGGATGTGATCCTTATGGAGAAATAAAAAGTACCGGTAGTAGAGTAGAAATTACGATAAATGGTGTGCTAGAAAAGGTAAACGGAAATGTATTAAAGGTGTTAGAAAGTTTTCTTACACTCGGGAAAGTTGAGAGCCCGTTTCCATTTTGCGGAGGAGCGGTTGGCTATATTGGGTATGACGTCATTCGGCAATATGAAGATATTGGAGAGATGCTTGCTGATCCTTTAAATATTCCAGAAGTGCATGTCCTACTGCATCGCATGTTCGTTGTATACGATCATGTAAGGCAAAAGCTATCATTTGTGTATGTCTATCGCAGCGGCGATACAGATTCGTATGAAGAAGTTTATGAACAGCTGCAAACATATAAACAAAAATTGCTGCAGGAATCAGAAGGACAGATAGGAGAGCCTGGTGCTTCCTTATCATTTACATCTTCTGTAACGGAAGAAAGGTTTTACAAAATGGTTGAGCAGGCAAAGGAATATATTCGAGCAGGGGATATCTTTCAAGTTGTGTTATCACAGCGGTTGCAAAGTGATTTTACAGGAAATCCATTTGCGTTATATCGCCGTCTTCGCACAGCAAATCCATCTCCTTATATGTTTTATATTGATTTTCAAGATTACATCGTACTTGGTTCTTCACCGGAAAGCTTACTTTCTGTACGAGATGAAAAGGTGATGACAAATCCAATCGCCGGAACAAGGCCGCGCGGAAATACAAAAGAAGAGGATGAAAAAATAGCGAAAGAACTACTTGTAAATGAAAAGGAACGGGCGGAGCATATGATGCTTGTTGATTTAGGAAGAAATGATATTGGCCGGGTGAGTGAGATCGGTTCCGTTCAATTAGATAAATATATGAAAATCGAGAAGTATTCGCATGTTATGCATATTGTATCTGAAGTTTACGGAACATTGCGAAAACAGATGAATTGTTTTGATGCGTTAGCACATTGCTTACCTGCAGGCACTGTATCAGGAGCCCCTAAAATTAGAGCAATGGAAATTATAAACGAATTAGAAACAGAAAAACGAAATGTGTACGCCGGAGCAGTTGGGTATATTTCATTTTCTGGGAATATGGATATGGCACTGGCGATACGAACGATGGTTGTAAAAGACGAGAAAGCGTATGTACAGGCGGGGGCTGGCGTTGTTTATGATTCGAGTCCTGCGGCCGAATATGAAGAAACACTAAATAAAGCAAAAGCACTTTTGGAGGTAATGAAATGATTGTCTTAATTGATAACTATGATTCGTTCACATATAACTTGTATCAATTGTTAGGCCATCACACAGAACAAATTGTTGTCGTGCGTAACGATGAAGTGACAATTGAGGAACTAGCAAATATGAAGCCAAAGGCAATTATTCTTTCACCAGGACCTGGAAGGCCGGAAGATGCCGGGATTTGTGTGAATGTAATTGGGCATTTTTATAAAACAGTTCCGATTCTCGGAATTTGTCTAGGGCATCAAGCGATTGTTACTGCTTTTGGCGGAGAAGTTGTGCGAGCAGAAAAAATCAAACATGGGAAAACATCACTTGTAAAACATAATGGCACATCGATATTTTCATATATAAAACAACCAATGACAGCGATGCGTTATCATTCGCTCGTAGCAAAGCAGCACAATCTTCCGGGTTGTTTTGAAGTATTAGCGACAGCGATGGATGACGGAGAAATTATGGCAATTCGCCATCATTACTATCCGCTTATCGGATTACAGTTTCATCCGGAATCAATCGCAACTGAAGAAGGCGATACATTAATACAGGCGTTTTTATCGAATATGAAAGAGGAGGAGAGAGTATGAATGGCCATCTTCGAAAATTAATAGAGAGGCAAGACTTAACAGAACATGAAATGTATGAAGCAGGTATTAGCTTATTAAGCGAAGATATTTTAGAAAGTGAAATTGCAGCCTTTTTAGCATTGTTAAAGGCAAAGGGTGAAACGGCAGATGAAATATATGGCCTTGTGTGCGCTCTTCGTGAAAAAGCATTGCCATTTTCGAATCATATTATAGGGGCGATGGACAATTGCGGAACAGGAGGAGACGGAGCGCAAACATTTAATGTGAGTACAACATCAGCTTTCGTACTCGCCGGTGCAGGTGTAAAGGTTGCGAAACATGGAAACCGCGCCGTTTCTAGTAAAACAGGAAGTGCCGATTTATTAGAAGAACTCGGTGTAAATATTGCATGTTCGGCAAAGCAAATTGATTATTTGCTAGCGAACGTCGGGATTGCTTTTCTATTTGCGCCAGCGATGCATCCAGCACTGCGCCTTGTTATGAAAGTAAGAAAAGAATTAAACGTTCCAACAATTTTTAACTTAATCGGGCCACTTACTAACCCAATCGACTTAGAAACACAGTTCGTCGGTATCTATAAACGAGAGATGTTACGTCCGGTAGCAGAAGTACTCCAAAAGCTTGGTAGAAAAAGAGCAATTGTTGTAAATGGTAGCGGATTTTTAGATGAAGCATCTTTGCAAGGAGAGAATCACGTCGCAATTTTAAAAGATAACAACATTATTGAAATGAGTATTTCTCCAAAAGAGTATGGATTTTCATATGTGAAAAACGAATCGATTCGAGGCGGAGATGCAAAGGAAAATGCCAATATTACATTACATGTGCTGCGCGGAGAAGATAGCGTATACCGTGATACAGTGTTATTCAATGCAGGGCTTGCGCTGTTTGCAAATGGAAAGGCAAGGACAATTGAAGAGGGCATTCGCTTAGCGGCTCATAGCATTGATTCAGGAAAGGCGCTAGAGAAATTACAGTTATTAATTGCTGAAAGTAAAAAAAAGCTAGAGAGGGTGAACTAAATGGAAACAATTTTAACGAAAATTATTGAGCAAAAAAAGAAAGAAGTAGAAGTGCTTTACGAAACGTGTGTCCTAGTAAAGAAAAAACGTACATCATATTCTCTCGTAGAAGCACTAGGGCAATTTACTTTCATTGCAGAAATAAAACGCGCTTCACCGTCTAAAGGGGATATTAACTTACACGTTGATGTTGCGAAACAAGCGGAGCTCTATGAAACAAATGGTGCCGGAGCAATCTCTGTTTTAACAGATAGTCAATTTTTTAAGGGCTCTTTTCGCGATTTAGAAACGGTAAGAAATCGTGTGAATGTACCGCTTTTATGTAAAGATTTTATGATTGATCGAATCCAAATTGACCGGGCATATGATGCGGGAGCCAATCTCATTTTACTAATTGTTGCGGCACTAACAAAAGAACAATTATTTGAGTTATATGCGTATGTGAAAGAGCTCGGCCTAGAAGCGATTGTCGAGATTCATAATGAAGAGGAGCTCGAAATAGCGTTAGAGTTAAATCCAGATATTATCGGAGTAAACAATCGAAATTTGAAAACATTCGAAGTGGATTTAAGAACGACAGAACAGCTCGGGAAACGGTTAAATGAACAAAACGTCCTTTGGATTAGCGAGAGTGGTATTCATACGAAAGAGGATATAATTCGTGTTAAGAGGGCCGGGGCAAAAGGAATTCTTGTCGGAGAAGCGTTCATGACAGCGCCGTCTGTCGAAGACTTTTTTCAAGTGCTGCAGGTGACGAAATGAAAGTAAAGATTTGCGGGATTACCGACAAAGAAACTGCAAAAATTGCTTGTGAATACGGGGCCGATGCCATTGGATTTGTATTTGCGAAAAGTAAGCGGCAAATTACGCCAGACGGGGCAAAACAAATTATAGAGGAACTCCCGGAGAATGTAATGAAAGTTGGCGTTTTTGTAGATGAGTCAATTGAAGTGATTGAGAACATTGCAGAGCATTGTCGTTTAACGCATGTACAACTGCATGGAGAGGAAGAAAACTATCACATTAGAAGATTGAATATTCCGTCTATAAAGGCGGTCGGTGTAAGCTTATGTGAAGATATAGAACGAGCAAAAGAATATGAAACTGATTTTATATTATTCGATAGTCCGAAAGAACAGTTTCATGGCGGAAATGGAAAAACATTTTCATGGGAGTTATTGCAGTCAAATCCAGTTGGAAAAAAATGCATATTAGCCGGTGGATTACATCTTGAGAATATTACAGAAGCGATTGAAATGGTTCAGCCGTATATGGTTGACGTGAGCAGCGGTGTAGAAACAAATGGCAAAAAAGATATCGAGAAAATAAAACAATTTATAACAAAAGCGAAGGAGTGTTAACTATGCAATATGTATATCCAAATGAAAAAGGTCATTACGGTATATACGGAGGGCGTTATGTTCCAGAAACGTTAATGCAGTCTGTTTTAGAGTTAGAGGAAGCGTATAAAGAGGCAATGCAAGATGAATCATTTCAAAAGCAATTACAACATTATTTACAAACGTATGTCGGCAGAGAAACACCGCTTTATTTTGCAGAAAACCTGACGAAATATTGCGGCGGAGCAAAAATGTATTTAAAGCGTGAAGATTTAAACCATACAGGAGCTCACAAAATTAACAACACAATTGGTCAAGCACTTCTTGCGGTGCGAATGGGCAAGAAGAAAGTTGTCGCAGAAACAGGGGCTGGGCAGCACGGAGTCGCAACAGCAACTGTATGTGCCTTACTAGGCTTAGAATGCGTCATTTTCATGGGAGAAGAGGATGTGCGTCGTCAAAAGTTAAATGTCTTTCGAATGGAGTTGCTCGGCGCAAAAGTAGAAAGCGTGGCAGCAGGAAGCGGAACATTAAAAGATGCAGTAAACGAGGCGCTCCGTTACTGGGTTGCACATGTACATGATACGCACTATGTGATGGGGTCTGTTCTTGGACCGCATCCATTCCCGCAAATGGTTCGCGATTTCCAAAGTATAATCGGTAAGGAAACGAAAAAACAATATGCAGCGTTAGAGGGGAAATTACCGGAAGCCGTTGTCGCTTGCATTGGTGGCGGCAGTAATGCGATGGGAATGTTTTATCCATTTGTACAAGATGAAGAAGTTGCACTTTACGGAGTAGAAGCAGCAGGGAAGGGAATCCATACAGAAAAGCATGCCGCAACATTAACGAAAGGAAAGGTCGGCGTCTTGCACGGATCGATGATGTATATTTTGCAAAATGAAGAAGGACAAATTCAAGAAGCACACTCTATTTCAGCAGGACTTGATTACCCGGGAGTTGGTCCAGAACATAGCTTATTAAAAGACATTGGCCGTGTATCGTATCATTCCATTACAGATGAAGAAGCGCTCCATGCCTTTCAGCTATTAACGAAACAAGAAGGGATTATCCCGGCATTAGAAAGTTCACACGCGGTTGCATATGCACTGAAATTAGCACCTACTATGAAAAGCGATGAAGGACTTGTCATTTGTTTATCAGGGCGCGGCGATAAAGATGTTGAAAGTATAAAACGATATATGGAAGAGGTGTAAATGATGGGAGTAGAGAGAATTGATGCAGCGTTTCAAAATGGGAAAAAAGCATTCATCCCGTACGTAATGGGCGGAGATGGCGATTTACAAGAGCAAATTCGTTTTTTAGCCGAAGCCGGGGCAAGTATTATTGAAATTGGCATCCCGTTTTCTGATCCAGTTGCAGACGGACCAACCATTCAAAGAGCAGGAAAACGAGCGTTAGAAAACGGAACGACATTAGAAGGGATTTTTCAAGAACTTGCGGAAGTGAGAAGAGAAGTGCAAATTCCATTTGTACTCATGACCTATTTAAACCCTATTCTAGCATTTGGAAAAGAACGTTTTACCGGGCGCTGCATCGAAGCAGGCGTTGATGGGATTATCGTTCCCGATCTTCCATATGAAGAACAAGATATTATTGCACCGCAGCTTTGCGAGGCAAACATTGCCCTTATTCCGCTTGTAACAGTAACGAGCCCCATAGAACGAATTCAAAAGATTACAAGTCAATCACAAGGATTTGTCTATGCCGTTACAGTAGCGGGCGTAACGGGAGTACGCCGCGACTTTACAGAGGAATTACACACCTACTTAGAAAAGGTGAAAGCACATGTTCAGCTTCCCGTCGTTGCGGGATTCGGTATATCGAAGGCAGAGCAAATAGAAGACATGACCCGAGTATGCGACGGAGTAGTTGTCGGAAGTAAAGTCATTGAGCTGTTAGAGAATGAAAAACGAGATGAAATTCGTGAGCTGATTGCTGCGGTGAAATAGAGGGATTTTGCTAACTCACTTAGGTGCAGATTATGCTGAACGGTGTCGAGGCGTCTTTATATTGTGTCGAAGCGCCGATATATTGTAAAAAGCGCTGATATATCCTAAAAAGCGCCGATATATGAGTGGACATATAAGAAGGAGCTGCTTCCAAAGATATTTACATCTCTTTGGAAGCAGCTCCATATATTAACCTAATGGATTTTCACCAAAACGTTCCCACAGTTTTGGAAAGCGCTCAGCTAATTCGTCCTCATCTTCTTCCCAGTCAAATTTGATGTCTTGTTCAAATGATTCATAACCTTTTTCATCGAGTAACGATGAGAATTTCTCCCATATCTCATTATCCCACTCAGTATCTCCTGTTTCTTTTAAACTAAAAGCTTCAAATCCAGTACTTAACATTTCTTCAAATTCTGGAATAAGCTCTTTCTCTTCATAAAAAGCAGGAATTAAGTTTGCTAGATTTTCAGGATTTTGCAAAGCAGATTCAAATGTTTCTTTTCCACATGAGATGAGCCAACCTCTAAAATAATCAAATGAATCATCAGAGCATCCGCCTAAAATAATATAAGCTGCTGCCCATAAAGAGGAAGTGTAAGATTGCTGTAAAGCAGTTTGGAGATGCATTTCATAGTCTGCGATTTCATCTGCAGATTTTACAGCTAATTGCGCTACTAACCATTCACTTGTTTCGTCTTTCCCATTCATATCTGAAATCAGTTGCCAAAATTGTTCTTGGTTCATTGCTAACACTCCTCTAAAAAATGGTGTTTTTTGTAGTGTAGCACGTTTTGGATCATTCATCAGATAAATAATTGAACAAAAAACTAACATAAAAAGAATTGAATATTCTGTCTTATGTTATATAATATTTTTTAATATGTAAATCGCTGCTATGCACGGCCAGATGCTCTCGCCTTTCAAAAAAGAAAATGGGCTTTATAAACGATCTTTTAAAATTACACCTTACAAGAAACGAGATGATAGTATGACAGTAATGTTAGCTCTTATTCCAATCATAATGATTTTCATTTGTTTATTTGTCTTCAAACAAACATCGCTGAAAGCATCGATAATTTCTTATGTCGTGTGCAGCGGAATTGTTTTACTATCACCGATGTTTCGCTTGCAAATGGGGGAGATTGCCCATGCGACAATAAAGGGTGGTTTAATTTGTTTTATCGTTGGATATGTTTTGTTTTTTGGTATTTTTTTATTTCACCTTATGAATAAAATGGGCTATATCGATCAAGTTGCACGTTTTATGGAACATGTTACACATGACCGTTTACTGCAAATGCTCCTCATGTGTTTTGGAATTTGTCCTCTTATTGAATCGGTAAGTGGGTTTGGAATTGGATTTATGGTGGCTGCACCTATTTTTCTTTCGCTCGGTTACAGGCCGTTTCAAGCTGTTTTGCTTTCCTTTATCGGCTTATTAGCAAGCTCATGGGGAGCAATGGCAACCGGGACGATTATTGGCTCTGGGCTTATCAATATGCCTTTAGAACAACTTGGCTCTGGTACGGCTGTATTAAGTGTGCCAATCTTTGCGTATTTTATCATTCTTTCATTATATATAGTCGGCGGCTTTGCGGCAGTAAAGCAAAAATGGAAAGAAGCGACTGGTTTTTTTCTATTATTTTCTCTCTCCATCTATTTATCTAGTACATATGTAAGTGTTGAATTAGCAGGAATTTTAAGTGCGATTGTAACGATAACATTTGGATTTATCGTCATTAAAATGACGGCAAAACAGCAAAAGGAAGTATATTCGGAACAGGCAGCTGCTAAGCAGCAGGAGGTTTCCATTTTAAAAATAATTAGCCCGTATTTATTTTTAACAGTCTGCATCTTGCTTTCTCGTCTGATTCCGTCGTTTCATAGTGCACTGCAATCATATGCAATTATGAACTTGCCATCTTATTCTTACAAACTTGAATTACTGTATTCACCAGGGTTTTGGCTTGGGGTTACATGTTTATTTACCATCATTTTCTTCCGTATTCCTTCTATTATAATAAAGCAGTCATTATTGCAAACAGTGAAACAATGGATCCCTTTTGCGATTACGACGACAATGTTTATTGCGATTTCAGAACTAATGAGTGCAGCAGGAATGCATACCTTATTAGCGGAATCTGCTGGTCATATCTTTGGAATGATGTTTGTGTTCGTTGCCCCATTTATCGGTGGGATTGGTGGCTTTTTAACGGGAAGTAACGCTGGATCAAATGCGATGTTTATGAGTCTGCAAATGCAAACTGCACAGAACGTAGGGCTTCCGTGGCAGTTTGTGACAACAGTGCAAAATACGAGTTCTTCTTTTGCGACAATTGCGTGTCCATCACGAATTACACTGGGTGCTTATTTATGTAACATTCCATTTCGGGAAAATGAGCTCTTGAAGAAGACGACACTGATGATTTTTGGTGCTGTGTTAATTGTGGTGGTAGAGGTTTTTGTGTGGCATCTTATTGTGTAAAAAAACGCTTCTCTTATAGGAGAAGTGTTTTTGTTTGTAGAAATATATAACTTCATAGATTAAAAAAGAAAGAGTGAGCATGGAATGAGTATAAATTTGCGAGATATTACAAATGAGAATTGGCTAGAGTGTATATTCTTAACGACAAATAAAGAAGATAAACATTTCGTTTGTGAAGAGTTTGTTGCTTCGAATGCATTATCATTAGCCCAGTCGAAAATTCAAAAAGGTTGGATTACAAAGGCAATATACAGCGATGAAACAATCGTTGGCTTTACAATGTATGGATATTGTGAACAATATCATTTTTTTGAAATATGCAGACTTATGATAGATCATAAACATCAAGGAAAAGGGTATGGGAAAACGGCATTATTACAGGTAATCGAAGAGATGAGAAAAGATGCGAATTGTAATGAAATTTTTCTATCTTTTGAACCGAACAATTTCGTTGCAAAACAACTGTATGAAAGCATCGGCTTTGAAGATACAAGCAGAATGGTTGAGGGGGAGTATTTGTATAAGTTACCATTACAAGGGATAAACAGCTCTGTAATGACTGATAATTGCAGAAGAGGGGAATTGTAAACGATAGATAATGACAGAAGGAGTGATACGATGAAATACGTTATTATAGGCGGAGATGCAGCGGGAATGAGTGCAGCCATGCAAATTGTCCGCAATGACCAAGAAGCAAATATAATCACTTTAGAAAAAGGTGAAATCTATTCATATGCGCAGTGCGGTCTTCCTTATGCGATAAGCGGAGTCATTGCTTCTACTGAAAAGCTAATTGCGAGGAGCGTTGATACGTTTCGGAATAAATATCAAATTGATGCGAAAGTGAATCATGAAGTGACACGTGTAGATCCAGCTAGTAAAAAAGTATATGGCATACATACACAAACATCAGAACCATTCGAATTCGAATATGATCGTTTATTGATTGCAACGGGAGTGCGTCCAGTTATGCTGAATTGGAAAGGTAGCGACTTGCAAAGCGTACATCTATTAAAAACGATCCCAGATGCAGAGCGAATTATGGAGACGCTTCAAAATCAAAACGTTGAACATGTTACCATTATTGGCGGCGGGGCAATTGGTATAGAAATGGCGGAAACATTTGTAGAACTAGGGAAAAAAGTACGTATGATTGAACGAAATGATTATGTCGGTACCGTGTTTGATGGAGACATGGCAGCTTATATTCATGAAGAAGCAAAAAAGCATAATATTGAAATTCTGACAAATGAAAATGTGAAATCGTTTCAAGGGAAAGAACAAGTTGAGTTTGTGGAAACAGATAAAGGAATGTATGAAACAGATCTTGTTTTAGTATCAGTGGGAGTGAAACCGAACACTGATTTTCTAGAAGGAACAGAGATCATCAAAAATCCAAAAGGTGCGATCCAAGTTAACGCTTATATGCAAACGAATATAGAAGATATTTATGCGGCAGGAGACTGCGCGACGCAGTACCATATTATAAAAGAAAAACATGATCATATTCCGCTTGGAACAACGGCAAATAAACAAGGAAGAATTGCCGGACTAAACATGGTGAATAAACGAAGAGCGTTTAAAGGAATCGTCGGAACAGCGGTTATGAAATTTATGGACATCACATTAGGACGAACGGGTTTAAATGAAAAAGAAGCAGAGCAATTACAAGTACCGTATGAAATTGTAAAGATAGATTCAACAAACATAGCGGGATATTATCCAAGTAAGAAACCACTTCACTTGAAATTATTGTATCGCAAGGACACAAAGCAATTGTTAGGCGGACAAGTAATTGGTGAGCAGGGCGTAGATAAACGAATAGACGTACTAGCAATGGCACTGTTTCATAAAATGACGATTCATGATTTAGAAGACGTGGATTTAAGTTACTCTCCGCCGTTCAACAGTGTGTGGGATCCGTTGCAGCAAGCAGCGAGAAGGGGAGAATAAGCATCTCTTTTTTCAAGAGATGCTTTATTTCTGATTATAAATAAGATTTTATTCGTTTCATATCTGTAATTAAATACGGATTATCTTTCTTCATATTCTTAACAAGAATTTCTGCTTTTGTGTAGTCCTCTTTCAGCACTTCTAATTCTTGTTGTGTAATTCCGACCAATTGCATAAAGTTCACTCTACCATGAACAGTGTCAATTCCTTCTGCCTCAGTATCAGTTACAACTAGTAAAGCAGTAATAGCAGATTCTACGCCAATATGAAGAGACGTTCCATTTCCTGCCACAAATTGCATTGGCTCAAAGAATCTTTTCTGTGTGCACGTATAGCGAGCAAGATTAGATAGCATATCAATTGCCCACATACAATCTTCATTCGTATCCTCTTTCAGTTTTATAGTCATTTCATAACCCCAGCGGCTCCATTCACTACCAAATGCGTCTACATCTGTGTAAAGCTCCGTCATTCCATACGTTAGTAAATGCTTGTAACCATTTGGAGATTGATAAATACTATAACCATCTAAATATTCGTCTCCACCAAAAAAGGCCCGTTTATGAAATGTTGTCCCATAATGTGCAGGTTCCTGATTCGGATAAAGTTTATCAAAAACTTCATCAATTGCTTCCCATCCTGGTGCCCAATCTTCCTGCTCTGATGCCCGTTTTTTATATTCTTCTAAAATCAATTCGTAATACCTCCTTAATCTTGGTAAGTGCGTGCTATTACAATGATAAAATAATAGAATACTAAGTTCTACTACTCTTCTTTAGCCTTAGGTTATATTTGCTTCTTACCTTATAGGAAAAACGATTCAACCTTGTTGAATGGGTATGGTCTGCTAAGTATTTTGTCTGAGTTGTCCCTTTTGGGAATCCCCTTCTTCAAAAATCTGTTAGGATTTTAGATAGGGGTAGTTCAATATTCAACTAAACTGCATTGTTAGTTAAAGAACGATTATATGTGGATTATAACATATTTTCCCACGAATCTTAGCCGTCCACCTAAAAAGTGCAGATGTTAATAGTAACCTCGAGAAGTGGCAGAGTATTAGACTTGTTCGGAGGTCATTTGCTACATTTAGGAAGAGGTGAAACGAATGCATAGAATGTTGATAGATAGAGCGAGCGGGAAAACTTGGAGTATTCAAAGAAATGATAGCATACTTATCACTTCGACTGGGGGCAGAAAATCTCGGAAGAAGCAGTTTGAGAATGCTGAGCAGGCAGCCAAGCAGATGGAGAAGGAAATTTGGCAGAGATTGAAGAAAGGCATGATCTATCATAATTTGGAGGTATCGGCAGGAGAACCGGTGCTGCAGCTATATTTGGGAAAGGGATATACAGGGTTTCTTCCTTTTGTCCCCATACCTGGAACTAATTCATCGTATGTTGGATATGTTATTGGGCAATTTCAGCGAGAAGAGATTTATTTAATAGACGAATCCGGAGAGAAACAAGTCGTTTTTGAACTTGGAGAAAATCATCTTGTATATGATATGTACTATTGTCCTCATGCGGGTGAATTGGTATTGAATGATTGTCATTCGATAAGAGGATATGAGGTGAAGGGCGGGGAGCTTAAGTCCTATTCAGAACCGCTACATGCTGAATTGACGGTAGGGAATACGCTTTCTTTATCGAGTGATAGAGTGCTTTGGTATAATGATTCCAAGCTTATTGTGTATGATCTTGTAAAGGAAAAGGTTATCTGTCAGATAGCAGTAAATTGCGAGATGTATGGAGGACACAGTACACAGCTATGTGCTGCGCTGTCGCATAGCGGAGATAAG
The DNA here is from genome assembly GCF_000746135.1 of Bacillus sp. UNC322MFChir4.1. Lineage (NCBI taxonomy): Bacteria > Bacillati > Bacillota > Bacilli > Caryophanales > Bacillaceae > Bacillus > Bacillus sp. UNC322MFChir4.1. The sequence goes on along the minus strand of NZ_JQKQ01000042.1, from coordinate 16,701 downwards.
TTCGCTTATTGTACGAATAGTAGGGAAGTAAGAGTATATGATATTGCCTCTAGTCAAGAAGTAGTATTGCCCAAATCTATCCATGCTATGACAACAAGGATAATCTTCTCCCCGGATGATCATCTTTTGTTTACTCAGGAGCAATACGGGTGTTCGGATTTACTTGTATATGATTGGAAGGCTAAGAAGAAATGCGAGGATTGGCAAATAGGTGAGACTAGGAGTTGTGCGATTCATGCGGGAAAAGGACTGATAGCTGCTTATAACAGAGGAGCGGTACGACTGTATGACTTTGTAACAAAACGGCATGCAACTACAATCATGATTGAGCACGTGGTGAAATCTTGCAATATAGCATTCACTGAGGACTATTTGGCTGTTTATACAGATTATGGTTGCTTTAGTCTTTATGCGTTGTAGGGGAGAGACTTCACCTTGCGGAAGGTTTTGCGAGGTGAAGCTACGTGCCAGATTCAGTATCCAGCATAGGATTTGTATGAAAACTAGAATGAATTGCTTACGTTAGAATGCCATTTCATTCGTATGCAACTTATTCAACGATAGGCTGTGATTGTAGGGGAACCGCCAGTATTTTGAAAAACCCCCACGCTAAGCAAAAAATACAATAAGCTGCCCATATGGACAGCTCATTTACATAATTATCGAATTCGGAAGTTAATAAGTCTTTAATTTAGTCTCTATATCTACATAAACAAGAAATCCACCTACTGTTACATTGTCGTTTGATTCGAAGTCAACAAGATATACTTCTTTACGGTCATAGGGTGTTTTTGCCTATCCCCCGAAAAGGGGGATGGGCAAAAACACCCAAAAAGGACTAATTGACTGTAAAAAAGAATAATAAAAAGAAGGTACGTGAAAAGTTTTAAATTTGATGAGAGGTGGAGATTCGTGAAAGTACACGATTGTCCTAATTGTAATACCTATAGTAGAGAATGTATTATTGTCATCCAAAATGCTCCGAACTTTTCGGAAGAGATATTAAAGTGCAGTATTTGTTCCTGGAACGGTAAGTGGTCGGACATGACAGTGCGGGAGGTTATATTGCCAGCGATTCCAGGCGGGATAGAGATCCCTGGTGTCGAACCAATTACTGATTATTATGTACTTCATTCAGATCAAATTAGAATTACTTATACAGGAGGTTGTTGCCCTCATTGTGGTGGAAGTGATCCGTTATGCTGGTGCATGACTTTATAAACGATTATCATGAGCCTCTTACTCGAAGCTGACGATTAGATAGGTGCGGGCGAGAAATTATCCGAAATAATTTAAGCACTATCTAAAAATAAGGTTAATACTGCAATTTTGCGATCCTTATTCTTTTGGAAGTTGGTAAACATTTTTAACATTTTAACACATAGACAACAAATATTTTATTGAACTAACGCATGCTTTATTTAAATAAGAATTCAAAAGGACTGTCTAAATTTTACAGTCCTTTTTGTATCGTTAACATAATAGATTCTCGAAAATAGATTTATACTCCTATTGTATACTCTATTCATATTCAGTTAACATAACGTAATATTATTGGCAGCAAGGAAAAAGGAGAATCCCATTCTCACAAGAGAACCTCCTTTTATTGTTCTATCGATCTATGCATTTTTTTATACATTCCTATCCTGGCGCGGTTTTAGGATTCTCGTTTGTTACTGGATTAGCCGAAAAACTGTATAAAATCTTGCATGCTCTTAGCGTGGATTTTTTCCGAAATGCCGGTGGTACCCCATCACTATCAAGCTAAAAAAACAAAATACCCCCTAAAATGAAAAAAACGCCATCCTTCCTATGATTATAGGAACAGGATAACGTTTTTTTTATTTTTTAGAAAATATTTTATTTATTATTGACAATAGTCAAAAAAAACAGTTATATTTATGTCAATAAAAACTGACTAGTCAGATGAAAGGAACATGTTAAATGGTACAAAAAGATATATTAATTCTAAATGAGTATGAACAATTAAAATCATTAAGTGATCCTTTAAGAGTTCAAATTCTTTCTTTTTTGATTGAAGAACCTCGTTCAGGGCAACAATTGTCACAAATTATTGGTTTGTCTCGTTCGAAAATTCACTATCACTTACGTGATCTAGAAAAGAATGGTTTAGTCCAAATAGTAGAGGAAAATAAGAAAAGAAATATGACTCAAAAACTATACCAAGCGGTTGCTAAAAGTTTTATCCCCTCTAATAATTTATTACCTTTTCATTCGGAGTATGGAGAAAGTCGTAGGTTATTAACCATTGCAACCTTAGAGAGAGCAAAGAGTCATGCTTTAGCAGCTCCTGAAAATGCTTTTTTAACACAATCTGAAAAGCCAGAAGAATGGGCTAGAATATCAAGTCAAATAGAAATTCGCACAACAAAAAAGCGATTTGAAGAATGGGTTGCTAAATATCATAATCTTTTAAAAGAACTCCATGATATTGATGAAATTGAGAATAGTGACGCGGAATGGTTTTATTTAGCCACAGTTGGATTCCAAATAGATGAGCCTTATTTTAAGGAAGGTGATAAAGATGAGTGAACCTGTTTTACAAAAAACTGCAGTCGCGACAAAAGTTAAATCTTTATTCAAACAAAAATCTTTTATATTACTTTGGATTAGTACCATCTTCTCTGGGTTGAGTTTCAGTATGTTTTATTTTGCTGAAGCATGGTACGTTGTTCAGGAGTTAAATTTAGAAGCTTCCTTAGGGATTATTTATATTATTGGAGCAATTCCTCGGATCTTATTTATGTTGTTAGGCGGCGTGTTAGCAGATAGACTAAGTCAATCGAAAATAATGTTTTTTTCAGACTTAACAAAAGCCATATTAATTGGAGGATTAGTTTTATTGTTATTATTTACAGGTGAGATACATCTCTGGACATTAATTATTTTTGCGTTATTTTTTGGTGTTTTGGATGCGTTTTTCTGGCCTGCATCTAGTTCTATTACTCCCGTTATTGTTCCAAAAGAATTTCTAACAAGAGCGAATTCAATTATTCAGACTACAAGTCAATCTACTTCAATTTTGGGTCCAATGATAAGTGGATTTATAATTGTTGGATTTGATTATACAGGGATTTTTAGTTTGATTACAATCCTGCTGATTTTAGGTAGTTGCTTTATATTTTTTATTAAAGTTAATAAACAAGTTGTTAATACTCAAGAAAATAAGCATCATTTGCTTATAAGTTTAAAAGAGGGAATTAGCTATGTTAAGAAGGCACCAATATTAATGGCTTTCATTTTAAAAACATTATTTTTGAATCTTTTTTTCGTAGGTCCATTAACTATAGGATTACCGATTTTTGTTAAAAATATATTGGAAGGAGAAACAATAGACTATAGTTTTATAATGTCGTTTTTAGCTATCGGGATGGTACTAGGCTCGATTATCCTTGGTATTATAAATCTCAAAAGAAAGAGAGGAATTCTTAGCCTAACATCACAAATGTTTGTAGGACTTTGTTTCTTGATATTAAGTTTTAGTAATGAACTATGGCAAAGTGTTGTTATTGTTGTTTTTTTGGGGATATCAATGACAATTTCTAATATATGTGCTGTTTCTGTTGTGCAAAATGAAGCTGAACCAGAAATGATTGGGAGAGTAATGAGTATTCAAACAGTCTCTTCCATGGGATTAACACCCATTTCCTATGGATTGACTTCATTAAGTCTTTCGCTTGGGATAAATATAAAATTTATTATTATGGTTGGTGCCTTATCTTTAATAGCATTTACCTTATTTATATACTTTAAAATTCCAGCTTTACGGACCGTCGACTAAATCATCAATTATAAAATATCTTTAGGAAATGAATACACTACTGAATATCTAAATCACTAGGGTGTAATTGACTATAGAGATACAAAATTTCGTTTAGGGGGCATTATAAAATATTAGCTTGATAGCGATGGGGTAGCACCACATCGCTATCAGGATTTGCATGGTAGAAAACGAAATATATCATTGGTTCGGTTTTTTATTGGGTTCATTTTGTACATAGCCTAATTTCTTCTTGTCAGTAGATTCCAATATTATGTATAATAGTAACGTATTACCAATAAACGGTAATTAAGAGGTAATACAAGTGAATACACAAAACGTATTATCGGCAATCGACGTATTAACGGATTTATTCCATATATATCAAGATACATACATGAGAATCAAAACTATGGAATTTTATGTGGAGATTGGATTACTACAAGATGAAAGATTGGTAGCGAATGAACTTGAGGAAAATAGAGCGTTTGCTTTAATTAATGTTATAAAACTACTTGATGTGACATCTACCGAACGAATTGAGAGTATACTTAGGGGGAATTTCAAATGAAAACATTTGGTAAAGTATTATTAGCAGGAACTTTTGCTCTTGGCGGTTTAACAGCAATGAACATTGATACGTCAAAAGCAAGTGCAGATGAATACTGTCGTTATATTTGTGGTCCTAGCGAAACGTTGAACAATTTCACAATTCAATTACACGCTACGGAATACCGTTTCGGGCAAAATGTCATTGCAAAAGTTACAAATGATAAAGCTGATGATATACATTATAAAGCTTCTATCGAAAAACAATATGCAACTGGCTGGGGTTATTATGAAACTGACTTCAATTGGGGTTCTATGTTACCAGCTGGAACAAATGAAGAAATAGTCGCTTTCAGTGGCAATGGCGAATCAATTTGGGGCACAGGCACATTCCGTTTTAAAATTGAAGTTGAAAATGCTGATGGTTCAATTGATACAATTTACACAGCGCCAATTACATTGTTAAATTAAATAATGAGTTCGCTTGGTTCTGTTGCAAAGTTTTTTTACAGATAGAAAGTTAGGGTGAGGTATAGCTGAATTCTATAAATTCGTTAGCTCGTAGAGAAAGGGTTAAGTCGTAAATAATGACTACCCTTTTTATTTTCCTAAAAACACTAAAAACGTATGAGACTTATCGTATTAGTTAATCTACAAAAAAACAAAACAAATAAATCTGAAGAGCTATTTTATAATTAAACCTCAATTTTTTAGTACATTCTTCAAATAAATGAAGAAGAGCTGGATTTTCATCACAGCTCATGTATTGATTGGTTCTGTATGTGTACATGTGGGGTATTGAGAACAGCCAAAAAACTTATTTCCTGTTGTATTCGAATTTCGAACAACTAGAGGGGTAAATCCTATTCTTTCTTCACAAAATGACATTTTTATTTCTCAACATGAGCCCCATCATTTCTATGATAAAATAAAAATTGTAGTTCCCTTAATCACCTTTCCCAAAACATCAATAGGTAGAAGAATACCCCCTCATTTAGTGGGGGTATTTTATAAAATATATTAAAATTTCACGTACTATATTTGTTGTTTAAATTTGTAACTACTCAACCATACATTTCATTTAGAAATTTGGTAAGGAGTGTGATTCCAGTGAAAATATGCTTACCAATAGAAAGTTATTTTCATTTTTCAGCATATAGATTGCTGTTTTTCTTTGTTTTAAAACTTTGCACGCCCTGACCGCTTCTATGCATAGCCAGTCACTCTATGAAAAAATCATAGAGTGACTGAGTAGTTACGACGTTTCTAGCATTCACGCCGAGAAATCATGAATAATTTCTACCACTTCAATTTTTCCGTTAATCAAAAGCTCAGGAAGTTCATTTGTTATATTACCCTTCCAATATTCTTTCGCTTGTTCAATTTTTTGAGAGAAAGGAGCCCCATCTTCCTTTGGTAACAGGTTTCCATCGCCTTCAAAAGAATTTCCGATAACTCGAAGTTTAACAATCTGCAAAACATTCCGATTGTAAGAATCAAATAATTCTTTCCATTTCAAAGCATCTTCATAGCTTTTCGCAGCATATAAACAAGACAATCTAGAAGGGTACTCAGGATATTCTTGTAATCTAACCATTTCTACAATCACTTCTCTAATTGCTCGAATAGTTTGGTCTACATACTTAATAGCTACTTCGGTATTTTCTTTATTTAAGTTCAAGCCCTCATTCGTATTATGACCTTGTAAAATCTGAATGAAGTCTTCACCTTTCGAATTCAATTGTTCTCTCTCAAAAAAGAAGCGATATAAGGTGTTGTTTTCGTTCTTATTAAAGGTGATGATCTGCCCAAGACTCATTTTTTTTCTAGTAACAATATGATAAACATACAATTCATTTTTATTCATGGTTTGCCTCCTATTGGTCACATTATTTTTTATACCATATTATATCAAGGGGAGGTGCGAGAAGGAGAAACTTTCTGCTTATGCTCTATTTATGTTAGGTTGATATAACAAAGCATTCTCAGAACTGTCATCTACATTTTCCTTTCATTCGGTAAAGGGAATAACTTATCACTACAGTAATAAAAGAAAATAAAATAGCAATGCTAGAAAAAGCGAGTAAGTAAGCATTATACTTCGCTATATTTGCGATCATTGCATGACTATCAAAATGAAAAATACCTCCTATAAGGTTGAAGAGAAATAGGAACAAAAAAATCGTAATTAGTCCATCTAAAGCACCGTGTATGTCAGGTTTACTTAGAGCAATATGCGTAGAAATGCAAATTGCTAGAATCAGAAAGAGCCAGAAATAAGGATTTAATAGATTGCTAATGGTAAAAATGCTTTTCAATAATAGGATTGAAGAGAAAACAGTGTGCTTTATCATATCACCCATAGCGCTGCTTGGTTGAATATTTGTTTCAATACTATTCATAAATACCGAGTATGAGTGGGGGATAAGGAAATACATTAAGCCAACTAATGCTGCAATTCCTGAAAAAATAGGAGCAATACCGATAAAGAAATTACCTATTTTTTGATAGATACTTTTCGGATTATATTCGTGCTGTACATATCCTAAATACCCGTTATTTGTATTCGTCGGAAACCATTGAATGCCTACGATTTTATGCCCAAATAAGACACACATAAAGGCATGCCCAAATTCGTGAATGGGTGTTCCAATCCATGAGGTTAAGAGGAAGCCGTTTCTTCCAAAAGCTCTTGTCCAATAAGTTCGCGAACGATTTTCTAAATATCCTAATAGAAATCCAACTACAATAATCCATCCTACTAATGAAGCTAACTGAATAAAGGTTGTCATAAGCGTTGTAAAAAAGAAGTTTCCTAATTCCATTTTGTCACCTTGTCCATATGTGATTTGATACATAGTAGATTACATGAACTTTGTAGCAGCAGTCTACTATTATTTTTGTTATGGAAGTAGAAATAAAGAAAACCCTCTTGCGCATGCAAGAGGGTTCTTCGATTGATAAAAGAATCAACCTTCTAATAATAATGATTTTGGATCTTCAAGCATTTCTTTCACTGCAACAAGGAAGCTAACAGCCTCTTTTCCATCTACGATACGGTGATCGTAAGAAAGGGCAAGGTACATCATTGGACGATTTTCCATGCGTTCTGCATCAATCGCAACAGGGCGTACTTGGATTTTATGCATACCAAGGATACCTACTTGTGGGCTGTTTAGGATTGGTGTTGACATAAGAGAGCCGAACACGCCACCATTTGTAATTGTAAATGTACCACCTTGTAGTTCTTTTAATGTAAGTTTGTTATCACGAGCTTTTATACCAAGATTACGAATTTCGCTCTCAATTTCAGCGAAGTTCATTTGGTTTGCATCACGTACAACAGGAACAACTAGTCCATCTGGAGCTGCTACAGCGATTCCGATATCATAGAATTTCTTGATGATAAGCTCATCACCTTGAATTTCAGCGTTTAATAATGGGAATTGTTTTAATGCTGCTACAACTGCTTTTGTGAAGAATGACATGAATCCAAGACGAACATCATGTTTCTTTTCGAACGCATCTTTACGTTCTTTACGTAATTCCATGATAGCTGTCATATCAACTTCGTTAAATGTTGTTAACATTGCAGACGTTTGCTGAACTTCTACAAGACGATTTGCAATTGTTTGACGGCGACGGGACATTTTTACGCGCTCAACTGGTTTTTCAAACTCAGTTTTTGTAGCAGGTTTTGGACTTTGTTTTTCTTGTTTTGGCTCTGCTTTTGGCGCAGCAGCATGTGCTTGTACATCATGCGGTCTAACGCGGCCAAGTGGATCAGTGCTACGTACTTCATTTAAGTCGATTCCTAATTCACGTGCCATTTTTCTAGCAGCAGGTGAAGCGATTGGACGATCTGTATTTGGTAGGCCTTGTAAAGGCGCTTTATTTGGCTCTGCACTTGGAGCCTCAGCTTTTGGTGCTTCTGTAACTTCTTGTTTTGCTTCTGGAGCAGGTGTGCTTACTGCTGCTGCGTTTGCATCTAAAACTGCGATAACATCACCGATTTCAACTGTATCTCCAGGTTCCCCTAGTAATTTTGATACAATACCTGAATCTTCTGCAATGATTTCTACATTGACTTTATCTGTTTCTAGCTCAACAACGCTTGCGCCTTTCTCAACTTTGTCACCTACGTTGATAAGCCATTGTGAAATAGTTCCTTCTGTAATAGATTCTGCAAGCTCAGGTACTTTAATTTCGATCATTTTAAATGTCCTCCCCTATTTGCCTAACAATTGATTTAATTTATTGTATAAATAATCTTCTCTAATTGTGAATGGGGGAGACCCCCATTCACAGGAAGTTAACAGTATTACTTATTGTGAACAAATTCTTGTTCTTGTTGTAATGTGAAATTGATATTAAGCGTTTGGTTAATAATCAATTCTTGTTCTTTTCTATGAACATGAGGATCGCCGCCAGATGGACTTGAACGGTCTGGACGTCCAATATATTTCGCTTTTACTTTGTCAGAAGCAAGTTCGAATAGAATTGGTGCAACAAAATGCCATGCGCCCATATTTCTTGGTTCTTCCTGTACCCATACGATTTCTTCCAAGTTTTCAAAACGCTCAGCGATCGCTTGGATTTTCTCAGTAGGGAATGGATATAACTGTTCAACGCGAACGATATGCACTTCATCTAGCGTATGCTCTTTCTTGTTCGATTCAACATCTACTGCTAAATCGATTGCCATCTTACCTGTAGTTAATACAAGACGCTTCACTTTACTTGTTTCTGCTTTAAGATTCGGCTCTTCTACAATTGTTTGGAAGCTACCTTCACTTAATTCAGAAGCAGGTGAAGATGTAAGTGGATGACGTAACAAGCTCTTTGGCGTCATAATTACTAACGGTCTTACATAATCAGTTCCAAGACTTGCTGCTTGGCGGCGCAAGATATGGAAATATTGCGCTGCACTTGTTAAGTTTGCAACTGTCCAGTTATTCTCAGCAGCAAGTTGTAAGAAACGTTCTGGACGAGCGCTGGAATGTTCAGGACCTTGCCCTTCATAACCGTGAGGAAGAAGGAGAACAAGTCCGGATTTTTGACCCCATTTTGCTCTTCCTGCAGAAACGAATTGGTCAAATAATGCTTGCGCTGTATTTGAGAAGTCTCCGTATTGTGCTTCCCACATTGTTAATGTTTCAGGAGAGAATACGTTATAGCCATACTCAAACCCTACAACAGCAGCTTCAGAAAGCGGACTATTATGAACCGCGAAAGAAGCGCGCGCTTGTGGCAGACGGTGCATTGGTGAATACGTTTCGTTCGTTTCTGTATCATGTAATACAACGTGGCGCTGTGCGAATGTACCGCGCTCTGAATCTTGTCCTGTCAGACGAATTGGCGTACCATCTTGTAAAATTGAAGCAAACGCTAACGCTTCGGCATTTGCCCATTCTAATTTACCGCCATCCTTAAATGCGCTCGCGCGGCGTTCAAGGATTTTCTTTAATTTTGGATATACGTTAAAACCTTCTGGCCACTGTAGAAGACTCGTATTTAATTCTTTAAGTGTTTCTAATGGAACACCAGTCATCATTTTTGGAATTCCATTTGCAACTACTTCTGGAACTTCAACATTAGCAGATACTTCTTTTTTATCTGAAGAAACTTGATTATACTCAGCTTTTAAATGCTCTTGAATAAATTGTGTAATAGTTTCTACTTCATCAGCATTTAGAATGCCTTTTGTTTGTAACTCTTCAGCATATAAAGCTCTTACAGTCGGATGCTTGCTAACTTTTTTGTATACTTTCGGTTGTGTAACTGCTGGATCATCCATTTCGTTATGACCAAAGCGGCGATATCCGATTAAGTCAATTAGGAAATCCTTTTTGAACAGCGTACGGTACTCAAAAGCAAGAGTAGCTGCAATCAGACATGCTTCAGGATCATCAGCATTTACGTGTACAATCGGAATATCAAAGCCTTTCGCAAGGTCACTTGAATATCTTGTAGAGCGAGAATCATAACTATCAGTTGTGAATCCGACTGCGTTATTCGCAATAACATGAATTGTTCCGCCTGTTTGATAACCTTTCAGTCTGCTTAAGTTCAGCGTCTCAGGTACGATACCTTGACCAGGGAATGCAGCATCACCGTGTACTAAAATTGCGAAAGATTTAGAAACATCTTGCACCGGATAACCTGCTTGTTCGCGATTTTCCTGAGCAGCACGTGCAAATCCTTCTACAACTGGATCTACAAATTCAAGGTGACTTGGGTTATTTGCTAAAGTAACTCGTGTAAGAGCTTCTCCAGATCCAACCAATTGCTCTTTACCTAAGTGATACTTCACATCGCCAGTCCAGCCGATATTGTTTTTATCTTTATCTTGCATCGGTGCTGAATGTTTAAATTCAGTAAACATGTGACTATATGGTTTTTCTAATGTATGAGCGAGTACGCTAAGACGTCCGCGGTGAGCCATCCCGATCATAATATCTTTTACGCCGCCCTTAGCGCCTTCAGAAATCATTTCATCAAGCATAGGAACTAGCATATCAACGCCTTCGATTGAAAAACGTTTTTGACCAACGAATGTCTTATGCAAAAATTGCTCGAAACCTTCAACTGCTGTTAAGCGTTTTAAAACAGCAATGCGTTTCTCGTTTGATAGTGGATGATACAATGAAGTTGACTCCACCATTTGTTGTAGCCATGCACGCTCTTCACTATCTTGAACATGAGCGAACTCATAAGCTAAAGATTTTGTGTAAACATCTTTTAATCTATTAACAGCATCAAACGCTGTGTGAACATCTGCAGGTGCATCTGCCCAAACCATTTTCGCTGAAATCGCTTTCAAATCATTTTCGCCTAGTCCCTCTAAAGAAAACTGCCCATCCACTTTTTCCTCCAGTGGATTAATGTGCGCAGAAAGGTGACCGTATGAACGAATATTTTCTAAAACCTTTGCGATTTTTAGAACTTTTTCTATATCTGTATTGTTTGGAGCAGAAAAATGAGAGTTGCTAGTAGTCCCCTTTGTAAAATCTGCATGAAAAGGAGGAGCACCCCATCTTGCGAAAAGCTCTTCTAACTCTGGATCAACAGAACCTTCCCCAGCTATATAACAATCGTACTGTTCAATGACATAGCCAAGGTTTGGACCATGGAACTTAGCCCAAGGACTGTTTGTATTTGTATTCTTCGTCGTCATTTGACAAAACCTCCTACTCGTTAGAACCAATAACGAGTGCAATTCATTTTATATTCTTATGTTATTACGATAATTTACATAATACAAAACGTTATTACTTATCTGTTTTGTAAAAAAACATTCACAATTACTTATCACCCAGAAATTTACCATGATTATTAAATAAAACTTGTACAATAAAATTGCTAAAATAGTATGGTAAGTTTAATATAGGGACAAAATGGAAATAGAATTACCATCTTTAAAATGTATGGAAAATTATGAATGTTCAATTAAAAACGTTTTAAATTATGTATACTACAATAATAAGCGCTTTCAAAAATATTATACAACAATATAGTAAAGTATAATAGGAAAAAAGATAAAATTATGAATTTATTGTTAATTCTATTTATTGAGAGAAAGGAAGTTCCAGAGTAGAAGGAGCAACTAAAATATAGAAGAGTATGTCTTACTATATTTTATATATTCTTGTTGTGAGTGGATTGATACTATTTTAATAGAAGCTTTTTTAATACGTTCAAATAGAGTTGTTCAGCACAATGGAGGCGTATTTATAAAAGTTGCTGAAAATAAAAATATTTATCACATCACTCACTAGTGTTGCATAAATTTAAACTAGCATTTTAAATGTTTTTTAAATGAAATGCTGGTGGAATATATACAGAGGAGGGGATGTAACATGGAACGAAAACAAATTGTACGTGGAATTATCCTTTCTTTACTTATTAATGCGGCATTACCCATTTTAGTTTACGAGCTGTTACTAGGACATGTTTCAAACATCATGGCGCTCACAATTGCCACAATGATTCCTTTAGTAGAAACTATAATCTATTTTCTGAAGTATCGAAAATGGGATGTATTTGCATTGTTTATGCTAGTTGGATTTATTCTTTCAATTATTGCTGCTTTCCTTGGCGGAGACGAAAGGCTTATTTTGGTTCGGGAATCCTTTGTCACAGGAATTATGGGATTCATTTTCCTTGGTTCTCTTATTACCCGAAGACCGTTAATTTATTATTTTGCTTTACGATTTACTGTTGGGAAAACAGAAAAAGAACAGGCGTCCTTTGCTGATAAGTGGAACAACGCTTACTTTCGTAAAGTGCTACGAATTATGACAACAGGCTGGGGAATTGTCTTATTAGGCGAAGCATTGCTGAAAGTGGTACTTGTCTATAATCTTTCAGTATCTACGTTTTTAGCAATTTCTAATTTGGTCACGTATGGATCCATTGGACTTGCAATCATTTGGACCGTCCTGTATCGCAAAAAATCACGTCAAAAAATAGATCCAACAAAAAGAGAATAACAGGATAAGCATCTTATAGAGTTGATTTGTGAACAACTAGAGAAAACATGATTAATCCTGTAATCGAAAAAAAGAAATCATGGTGAAATTGGTTATTCATCCGTTTATAACGAAAGGAGCACCCGAGATGGGCGCTCTTTTTCATTCGGATAATCAGTTTTATCCAAAGAGAATCTAGGTTAGGAGAATTAGAACCATACAGGTGAATACTCTCTACATGGATATATTTCTATGTACCGCATCGAAATAGCTATTCTATAAAGTGAAACTTTAATCAGTGGGGGTTTTCTTCATCCCCCACTGATTATTAGTTGAACCAATCGGGCGCATGCCAGCAGTTTATCTCCCGCCTAACTTCTTAAGAAAGGCGGAAGCGGCTCGCTCAGAATTGCAGGACGTCCGAGGGGGCGAAACGACCGGAGATTCTAGCCGCTAGAGCTGGACAATGCTTCCGCTGAATTTTGAGGTGGGAGTATTACTGCCCACGAATAGCGGGATAAACTGCAAATACTTAAAGTTTTGATGGGGTGGTAATTTATGGAGTTCATCCTTTTTTACTAGAAACAAAAAGGGATAAAGCAACTTGTAGACTGATAGAAATAAATGAGATTTGGTATGAGAATGAGTTCTAAAAAGAGTACCTTTTCTTTGGAGATTCAAATGTTGCGTGGTTTTGTAAGAGATATCTTTCTATGTTTTATTGCTTAATAAAATTAACTTCTATAATATAAATTCACATATAACCAGTATTACTATAATATGGTATGATTTACATATTAATTATGTTAGGAAGGGAGGATATGACACAAATAAAGATAGCGTTTGAATGTTTAGAATAGATGGGAAAAACAAGAAGAAATGCAAAATACACCTTAGAATAGATATATAAAGAATTATATAAACAAAAGGAATATATAACCTTTCAATGGATAGGTATAACAAGCAAAACAAACCGCTAGCATAAGTGTGAATCCTAAGCCCAGTCATAGTTTGCATCCTTTAGAGAAGGAATTCACCAAGTATAAGTGGAAAAACTTTATCCAAAAGATGAAGAAATATAAACCAAGTTATAAGTTAAATTTGAAAGACTGGATAGAAAAATCTAGAGAGGATGCAAGCGATGGGACAATTTCAAAGTAACTTTCAAACGGCAGAACAAATTGCAACGCAAATGGGAACAGCTTCTGATGCGATTCAGAGTGCGACAAATAAATCCATTACCAAGGCGGAACGTACAACGCTATCTATTAACGCTAAGGCGCAAGAAGCGAATCAACAAGCTTTTGATTTAACCAAACAATTTTATAGCGCCTTTCAACAAGGAGTTAATGATATTCATTCTGTAGCCCAAGACTTTGAGCGTATGGATAACGAGCTTCAAAAGAATTTTAAATAATTCTCTTTTTATTGAAAGCCCCTTTAGCCGATATGACAACCTACGCAAACGCGAAAAAGTAGGAGGTAAAGATGAATCAAGATATCGAAAAACAAATCAATCAATTGAACTACAAATTAAGAAGTCTATCTCAAGAACAATCTCAAAATCAACGTGCCATTCAAAAGATTGAACAAACGGAAGCGGATTTTCATGATTGGGCAGGCAGAAGCCGTCGTTTGTTTGACCGCATATTAGAAACTTGGCACAATGATAGAGAGCTACGACAGTTCTTTTACAATACACAGCAAGATGCACAACAACTTGAGCGACAACTCACCTACGAATTGGAAGACCGAAAAGAAACGTTGCTAAAAGAGAAAGAAAACTTGAATGGGCTAGAAAATGACCTTTACTATCAAAAACAAAATTTAGCAAGGGAAGTGAAGCCGTGAGTTTAAACATGTATTTAGGGGAAGTACAAGCTCAAACACAGAGTATGAATGCTATGTGCACTGCAACGATTCAAGGAATGGAACAGGCTATTAATTCAATTGACGCTTTTGTATTCGATGCTGTTTTGCAAGGACAAACTTACGACAGTGCAAAAACATTCTTCGCTCAAACCTTCCGTCCGTTAGCTCAAGGAATCATTTATTTGTGTGAAGAATTAATTCGTCAAAATGATGCCTTTCCGAATGATTTCCAATCACAGGTAGCTTCGACAGATGTGATTGAGCAAGAAATACGCGAACAAATGCAAGGGATTGATCAAACGAAAGCAGGTATTGAAGGAATTAGTAGTACCCTTCCGGCTATGCAAGTTATGGTAAATATTTTTGATGCGATGAAACAAAAGCTGCAAGAAAAATTAGACCATCTTTATCAATTTAATGCTACTTCTAGTAGTAAGTATGATACAGCACTCCAACTAGCTGCGAGCATCGCGCAAGGCCTTGCGGAAGTTCAAAGTGGGAAAGGATTTAGTGCCGTCAGCGGTACATTTAGTACGCAAGGATTGAATATGGAGTGGACGGGGCCTATTCAGAAAATTACAGAAGATAAAGCTCGTGAAGTTGAAAGGTTAAATAAGGATTCTGAATCTGGTGAAGTAGACAAAAAAGATTCATTTTTAGGTGTGACTGGTTTCAATTGGAAGGCACCAGTGGATGGATGGGGGAATACATTCGGAACAGTTACAGGTGCAGCGGCAGTAATAGAAAAGGCTAATAAAGTAATTAATGGTTATAAGGTAATATACGATTTGGACAGAAGAGCACAACGCGTCCTTGTAACAGAACATTACGGTTTTAAGGGTAGTAAAAATAGGGATTATAAGATTTATTATGTAGATGATGTCGCAGCAAAAATGAAAAATGGAACTGCTAGCAAGACGATAAAAGAAATAGATGCTCTTATAAAAAATGGAAGTGTGCTAAGTGCGTCTAAAATGGCTTTAAAGGATAGGCTTGGATGGGCTAGTGTGGCTATAGACTCATATACGGATACAAGTGAGAATATCAAAAATAATGAATCAAGTGATAAAATCGCAGGAGATATTATTGGTAATGTTGTTGTAGGAGGAGCAGTAACCGTAGGGGCAACGGCTCTTGCAGTTGGCGCCCTCCCAGCAGCACCAGTTCTGGCAGTTGCCGCAGCTGGATTTGTTGCTTCAGTAGCACTAACATATTTCACAGAAGGTGTGAAATGGGATGTTGATTTAGATGGTGATGGTGAAGATGATACTATTAAAGATATGGTGAAAACGGGTTCGAAAAAAGCTTGGTCAACAGTAGCGGGGTGGTTTAATTAACATGAAAAAAAATATAGATTTTAATAAGAAAGCCTTTGCACATTATATGGCTGTTTATCCTGTAAATGAAATAAGATCTCAAATAATTGCCCTTGTTCTTGTGGGAGCAGACATATTTATTCTGTTGCCCGCTTTTGCGAATCCTTTTCGATTACTATATGTATATATAGTAACTCCTCCAGTTGTTTTTTTAAATTTGTGGGCGATATGGATTGCTATCAATCCTCGGAAACGACAATTACAATACACTCTATTTCGAGGAGTATTTGGCATAATATGTTCAGTCGGATTAATGGTTATAACTCAAAAATATGCATATGAAGTGTTACAGTTACAAACGCCAATCTATTTTATTTTTTCATTTGGTTTGTATGGTTTTGCTTTGTATCATTTTTATAAAAATCATATTGAAAAACTTCAGGAACCAAGAAAAAAATCAAAATCGTCGAAAGGAACTGGTGGTGTAAAAGTAGCAGCTATTGCAGCTGGATTGGGGCAGTTAATTGCTAATATAATTCTTAGCATTGCAACACAACAGATGGGAGCAATTGTATTTATGTGTGTATGCACAGTGGTTTCGTTTGTTTTCTTTTATATGATTATAGAACTCCATAAGTATTATTATTTACGGAAGCATATAGAAGATGGAGGGAAAGTACGTATAGGCTTTTAAAGAGAATTTGTTGAATTT
>NZ_JQKQ01000041.1:0-34842 GCF_000746135.1 Bacillus sp. UNC322MFChir4.1 | reverse complement strand
TACATATTTTTAGCGTTTTGGCAAGATTCTTGAAAATAAGAATACATACGATGTCCTTTTTTAATCCAAATCTGAAGAGTTTTATAATGTATTTGATTTTCCGTTGTCATTTTTTCACCTCCTTGTTAAGGATATTATACCAAAACAAGAACGTACGTTTCCATCGTTTTACTTGAACATAAAATATTTTTTCGATTCACCTCACCACCTTCACATATGTTTAGAGGTGGGAGTCCTCTCGAAAGATATGATAGATAAATGAAATTTTTACTATCCAAACAAAAAAATCTAGCCTTCAATCATTTGAAGGCTAGATCTTTTAACTTGCTTTAAAGCCACCACCTAATACATCTCGTACATCATGAATAACGACAAAGGCATTTTGATCTTTTCGGCTCACTACTTGTTTTAATTGAACGAGTTCTTGTTTATTAATAACAACATATAACACTTCCTTATTATTTCCTGTGTAACCGCCTCGTCCTTCCAGTACTGTTACACCACGTGTCATATTTTGCATAACGGCTTCTCGAATTATATCTGGATAATTTGAAATAATAGTCACTGCTGTTTTTGTATTTAACCCTTCCACAATAAAATCAATAACCTTTGCACCGATAAAGACCGCTACAAGTGTATACATAGCTTTCTCTTGCCCAATAATAAATACTGAGCCAGCAATAACAACGATATCGATAATGAGTACACCTTTTCCAACACTCCAGCCTAAATATTGATTTGCCAATCTAGCTATGATAGCTGAACCGCCTGATGTACCACCCGCACGGAACATACATCCTAAACCAATACCAACAAACACACCTGCAAATAGAGCTGCTAATAATGTATCATTATTTACCGGAGTTGCCACACCTTCTGTAATATATAAAAAGAAAGATGTAGATATAATCCCAAGAATTGTATATACCATCGTTTTCTTATCAAAAAATTTGTAACCAATTGCAAGTAAAACAGCATTCATTATTAAGTTTACAGTACCAGGAGACCAGTCAAATAAATAGTAAGTAATTACCGTAAGACCGATAATTCCTCCTTCTGATAATCGGTTTGGAATTGCAAAATAGTTAATTCCAATCGCGAATAATAACGATCCAACTACAACAAGTATAATTTCTTTCATACGTTCATTCATTACGTTTTCCTCCCGTCTATTCTTAGGTGTTTCTTTTCTTCTAATCTCTATACACCTTAGGAAACTAAATTGTCTCTCTCCAGTTCTCTGCATGTTTCTCAATCATTTCTATTAGTTTCTTCATCGCTGGAGTTAACCATTTATTTTTATGATATGCCAGTTCAGTTGTCACAAAATCCTCACTGTACTTCCATGGCAGCGCGATTAACTTTCCACGCTCAATCTCTTCCTTAACTGTAATAAACGGTAAATACGATAACCCTAACCCGCACATTACAGTTTGTTTAATTGCCTCTATACTCCAAAAATGAATACGCGAACAGTTAACCCCTTCTTCTTTTATCCATTTTTCTAGTAAGTCTCGATAACTTCCTGGCTCAGTAAGCAATAACATTTCTCCTTCTAAATCAGAAGGAGTAACATCTTTTTGCTTCGTTAACGGATGCCCCGGCGGAGCAACAAGCACAATCGCTTCTCTAACAAGTGAATGAGTGACAATATCTACACCTAGTTTTTCTGGATTTGTAAATAAAGCAAAATCAAATTTCCCTGACTTTAATTCATTATGCAACTCCTGGCTCTCTGATGGTTGTAAAATGATATGGACATGCGGATACTTCTTTTTAAATTCATATAAAATAACAGGTAATCGATATATCATTAAAGACTCATTTGCCCCAATACGTATCGTTCCCGATGGTTTGCCGTTTAATTGAGATGATTCTAGTGCCTCATTTGATAATGCCAATATTTTTTGTGCGTAAGAAAGCATATGCTTTCCTACTTCAGTTAAAACGACTTTTTTTCCGAGGCGATCAAACAACGGGCTTCCAATTTCTTCTTCCAAAGATTGAATATGATTAGTGATTGTTGATTGTGTATACCCGAGTCTTTCTCCAGCCCGTGTAAATCCACCGCTCTCCGCTACAATAATAAAAGTTTTCAAATGGCGTAGCTCCATAATAATGCCTCCTGTTGTACAATCATTATTTCATCTTCAATAGCATAAATTACGGTTTATGTATGTATAAAGATTACAAGATTTTTGTATCATCAATTTATTGTTATAACTACATATCCATCATAATGAAAAATGGTATTAGAAAATATATAAAGTAAAACCTTTTCTCAAACACCTATGAAGCTAACTATTCTCATAGAAATAGTTAGCTTCATAGGTAAACTTTATACATTCTTAATCTTTCACATCTAAATTAAAAACGAAAGATATTAAATAATAATCCTATACACTCACCTAATCGCTATTATATATTTATATTGGAAATAAATAAAATGAATTATTTTAATTAAAACCATTAATAAAAATGATGGATGGATTAATCAAAAAACATGTAATTATATTCACACACTTCTCTTCACTATCATTTTATAAAATGATAGCTATAGTGAATAACCACTTCTTCATGTTCTCTCCATCAGCAATTACTAAATCGAAGTATATTTTAGTTTCCAATATATCTAACATTAAGTTTCCTTTACAAACCACACAACCATCTGCTATTATTACCTGGTACTTAAAACTAGTTATACCCAATCTATTAAACATCAAAAAAACTTAACTTATATAAATTTATATTCATCATCTATTTCAATTTCCCAAGCATAATCGGTGCCTTAGCTTACTAGTAATAACAACATTTTAGTAGAACATATTTTTTCTACAATAGAATTGAAAGGGGCATACTTTTGCAAACAAAAAAAGATTTTGAGAAAAAAACTATTATATTCATTCATGGATTAGTTGGAAATCGTCGTGCATTTAAAAAGGAGTGTAAATTATTTTCCTCTTCTTATAACATCATCACGTACGATTTACTTGGTCATGGTGATGACAAAGGACAAGCCATTGATTTTTCTTTAGATCGATTAGTAGATCAATTGTCAGATTTATATGAAAAAGAAGGAATCCAACAAGCTCACATTTGTGCCCTAAGCTACGGATGCTATATTGCTACTATATTTGCACATAAGTATCCAGAAAAAGTATTGAGTCTATGTCATATTGGAGGTCATTACAATAACCCCTCTAAGTTATTTAATGTCTTTAAAAAGTTTTGGGACAAACGAAATAATGAGTACTCTTCTTGGCTTAATCAGTATGCTAGTACTATATTTCCAAGTGGCATTCTAAAAGCAAACCCATTTGCGATCGTTTCCAAAAATATTTACTATCGATTTGGATTACAATTACACAGATCTATTATTCGAGAGTCACTACGGCATCGTTTAGAATTCGATTTAAAATCCCGATTACGAGAACTCACGCAACCAATTTTATGGGTAATGGGAGAACATGATCATCTCTATAAATCTTGTTTATTTGATTTGAAATCCATTCTTCCAAATGTTTCATATAAAGAAATTCCATTAGCTGGTCATGCTGCAAATATTTTTCGCCCAAATTATTTTTACGATTTGTACTCTCAATTTTTACAACGTACATCATCATAATATATGAAAGAGAGTCGCAAACTAACGCGACTCTCTTCTCATATGTAAATTATATTTATTTACAGTCTCACTTTTCTATACTTATCTAGTCCATATTTTTAAAATTTGTATACATATAGAAATATATTAAAAAATAATGTTCTTCACATCAAAGTGAAATCAAGTGAAAAGTTATTCATTCGCTATTACTCTACTTTTTAATACTCTTCACTACAAGCGAGGTATATGCATCTTCCCCTGCTTTCGTCAAATGGACCCCATCTGGTTCAAAATATTCCTTCTTCCCAGCACTTGCTGAATTCCAATCAACTAGCGTAATATTTGAGAATTTTGACGCTGTTTCTTTTAACTTGTTATTCACCACTGATTCCCATGGACGCGGCACTCTTGTATTCACCAATATAACTTTACGCTCATTACCTATTGATTGCATTAATGATGATATTTGCTCAGTCGTAAATGCTCCGTTTGTACCCAATCCAATAATAATACACTGACCTAAAGAACCCTCTTTTTTCATTCTATTAACCGCAGCAGTCGCTTCAGACATTTGCCTTCCAATCTTCGCATCAATCTTAATATTAGGAAAAACATTTTTTAAATTGGAAGAGACATCGATCATAATTGAATCTCCAATAGCTGTAATCGATGCAGATTCTTTAGACCCCGTAGAATTCACTTCTTCTTTGCTTTGCGATGGTTTATCAGCTGGTTCTTCCCAAACTACGTTTGGATGTTTAGGCTGATCTTTTTGCTCTGTTTGTACCGACTCTACTTTGTTTTTAGAACTCTCTTTTGCTTTGCTTGCAGTCGTTAAGCCAAAACTTGCTGTCACAGTAACAAAGATCGCAAATGCTAAAACTAACTTACCAGCTAGCTCCAAATTTCTTATTCTAAAGTTGCGCCAATGAAAGTTCTTCAACGCGCCTTTGCGAATTGGATTTTCGATAAATTTCCATGAAAGTTGCGCCATAAATATAATAAGAAAAAATTGAAAAATTGCTCTTGTAAGTTGAAATTCTCCAGCACTTCCTTGAGGACTTGTCAATGTGATTATCGGATAATGCCAAAGATAAATCCCATAAGATCGAACACCAATCCAGCGTAAAGGTCTAAACCTTAAAAAGACACTAATACGGCTAGCTGGATGGGCAAGATTTGCTACTAATATTGCAGTAGCAATCGATAAAAGGAACATTCCTCCGCGGTATAAGAATGGATCGTATTGATTCGTCTTCCAAAACATACCAAGAACAACAATAAGAGCTATTCCTCCAATTATATCAAGAACAAGACGAGCCTTTGGAATAATTTTTTCAGCCAATCTACTGCTCGGCCAAATGAAAGCAAGTGCTGCACCAATCAGTAAGGCAAACGCTCTTGTATCGGTACCATAATAAACTCTACTTGGATCATCTCCTGGTACATAGATTATCGCCATCGCGACAGCTGAAGCAATCGCTCCGAGAAAAATAAATAATGTTAGACGTGATTGTTTTTTTACATAAGAAAGGCCAAAACCAATGATAAGCGGCCAAACTACATAAAACTGTTCCTCAACAGCTAACGACCAAAAATGATTTAGTGGAGAAACTGTACCGAAGCTATCAAAATATGATAATTTGTGATAAATGTACCACCAGTTACTAAAATAAAATATAGCAGCTACAGAATCTCCACGCATTTTCCAAAGTATCGAGCTATGGAAAATTGTAATCCACGCTAATGTTATAACAAGCATGACAAGCATCCCTGGAAGCAATCTCCTTGCCCGGCGCAACCAGAAATCCTTTAAGTCAATTCTCCCTTTTTCCTTCCATTCAACAGCAAGAATATCCGTAATTAAATAACCCGAAAGTACAAAAAACACAGTAACACCTAAAAATCCTCCAGGCAACCAATTAAAATTAATATGATACAAAATAACACCTAGTATGGCTAGGCCCCTTAAACTGTCTAATCCAACCATATAACGACTATTCTTCTTTACTGGTGTGGGCATTCACAGTCACCCCCATCTTTCTCTAAAAACTATGTAAGTGTTTACAAACTCCTGCCGATCACACTAAAAAAGTATAAACGAAATTCAAAATAAAAGGTTTACAAAAATAGTACATTATCATAAAGAACATACTTATCTTGTATAATAATGCACACAATACATAAAATTTTACCATATCATTCATTATAATAAAATTGTTTGTGCAAATAAAATTAGATATTTTATTACTTTTCTTTTCCGAAATTGAAGTGTAAAAAGAATGGAATATCATACTAGACTCTTTAAATTCTCTTTAACAAATAAAGCGGGTTTCCATATTAAAGAAGAAATTCCACTTGTTAGTTCTTAATTAAGAACATATAATTAACATAAAATTAAATGGGAATTATATGAAAATTAAATATATTAAAATAAAGGAGATAGCTATGATTGAACATATACACAAAGAAAAAATATCAGTTATTATTCCTATTTACAATGTAGAGGATTATCTTGAAAGATGTTTAAATACAGTGTGTGGACAATTATATAAAAACCTTGAAATTATTCTTATTGATGATGGCTCAACAGATAATTCCTTACAAATTTGCAAGGAATCCGCAAAAAGAGAGGACAGGATTAAAGTTATCCACCAAAGCAATCAGGGTGTAAGTTCGGCAAGGAATATGGGTCTTGATGTAGCAACAGGTAATTATATTGCATTTGTTGACCCTGACGATTATATTCACCTTGATATGTATGAACGTTTATATTCATTACTTAAAAAGTACAATGCAGATATGTCAGCTTGCTTTAGTAGAGGGTGCTGGGACAGTAATTACGCCGAACCTCCAAGAGATGATATTGAAATCAGCGTTTATGATAAAGTTGGTGCAATCAAGACAGTGTTTGATCCAAAATATGAAATAAATGGCGTAGGAGTTGTTGTTTCTAACAAACTGTTTAAGAAAAATCTATTTAATAATCTTCGTTTCAACACTCAGTATAGACGTGCGGAAGATGAGCAAATTATTTGTTTTTTGTTGAAAAGGGTCAATAAATACGTGATTACTGATGAAAGGTTATATTACTATTTTAATCGTCCAAACAGCATACTTCATAGCAAATCAACCGACGTTCAGAATATTAAAGAACATTTGGATATGCTGAATATATACGTCGAGAGGCTAGCATTGTTCAGAGAGGACGAGTTCGATGATATTTATAATATCTGTTTACTTAATATGATGAATTTGACTATTACATCTTTTTTTAATATGAATGACAATAAAATTAAAAAATCACTAGTCAAAAGCTATCGCGATCAGTTCAATGAATTTAGAAAAAGAATTTTCAGTGAATTAACTACAAAAGACAAAATTCGCTTTTTTACATTTAAAATCTTCCCGCAAATGTATATATTGATACTTTTTGCCTCAAGAAAAAATCAGTCAAGTAACGTTTGACATTATAAAAACTGTGATTGCTACTCTTACTCATAAATAACCAGTAAAAAAAGCGAACACATAGACAATTTGAAGCGGAGAATCAAAAAATACCACAAAATATCATTATGTCTGGCTATCTGAATAATGCACCCTTTTTCATACTTTCTACGTTTCCTATATTCCCAGAAAAAATATTATAAAGTGAAACTTCCATCAATGGGGGGTTTTTCACCCACCACTTCTTTCGCGCTTGAGCTGGAGGTCTTCTCGCCATATATGATATAGTCCAGTCAAGTACACTTTTAATGGAACACATTTATATATTTTCAGTTCCGTTTATATTCACTTTTGTTTCATTTGTTTCACCAATAATTGTTTTACTTCGTTATAAGTTAAACCAGAGTTCTTATTTAGCTCCTTCACTTCATCAATATCAGTACCAACAACAGTGTACTTTTTCTTTTTGTTCATATTGCACATCCTTTTTCACAAAATTAACACATGCTATGTTTTTTAAAATACAATTGAATTTTTTATGAATAGTTGTAAATGAAACATTGTTTTTTCGTATTTATTCCCTACAGTTAGAACTCTTATCCATTTACCACATTTCTAATTTCTATCTCGATTTAAAGAAGGTGTTACATAAAAAAAATTCTTTACTAACAAATAGCATAATCAGCACATTTATGAATTAGTAAAGAATTTTTTTCTTCATTGGAAAGTTCCTTAAGTAGGGTAAGAACCCAGTGCCTTTCCTTATTTCTAATCATCCACATCAATTACGGCATAGTTTTGCGACTCAATTGATTAGCAACGGAGCACTTCTTGAAGTAATCCGTTGTTAATCATAAAAAGAGTGAAACCACAAAAATATATGCGCAGCTAAGTGGATTGTTAGAATAAAAAATAGCTAAATAATATAGAATCTAAAAATATACTACTTAACTAGTGTATATTTTTATAGATTTATCAATATAGTTGACTAAAGAAGTCTAAAGCTACTGAAAAGTACCCCACTGTGACAAGGAATGACAGTATTAAAAATACATTTCTTTTTGTTTTATAAAAAGTATTCTTA
This sequence comes from Bacillus sp. UNC322MFChir4.1, assembly GCF_000746135.1. Taxonomy (NCBI): domain Bacteria; kingdom Bacillati; phylum Bacillota; class Bacilli; order Caryophanales; family Bacillaceae; genus Bacillus; species Bacillus sp. UNC322MFChir4.1. The sequence continues at coordinate 26,707 of NZ_JQKQ01000041.1, read as the reverse complement.
TCCATTTTATAGTTTAACTCAAATGAGAAAAATAATAAAAGAACAATGTTTGTTACAAAACTCACATACATAGGTGTTACTTGAGATAACCCGTACATAAAGCTTAAAATCAATGTAACTGTTACTTGAATAATAATACCTTTAAATAATAAGTATCTTACTGCATTTAAAAGACCTATATCCTCTATCTTAATGTCTTTCTTTATCATCTTCTTAATTATAGCTATTAATAAGTCTTTCTTAATAAAGTAAAGAACGACCATTAGAAAAATAGCTAGTTATAATGCAATTATTATATAGTTCATCAGTGAAGCATAAGAAGTCATATCGTTATCAATAAGTCTCCCCCTAAATACTTTTAATAAGCTTTATTTCCTCAATAAAGAATAATACTAAGTGCATAGCGTTTATTACAAACCATAGCATGAAATTTGAGTTCTTTACAGTCTTCAACTGATTTGACTTTGTATCAGACAATTCTATCTTTAAAGACGTTAATATAATAGTGTTAGACATAAAACCTAACAATATAAATCCGAATAAAGGTAAGTTTGTTATAGCTCCTATTACCATAATTCCTATGTATACTATAGTTAACTTCTTAATATACTGTTTATCTTCTTTTAACTTCTCTATATCTTTACTTTTAAACCGGTCTCTTACTATTCTTCCAAAGACAATACTTTGAAATACTAGTACAATTATACTTACAAAGATAAGAAACAAAGTCTCAACATGATTTTCAATTAAGTTCGCTATACCGTTCATTTCGTCTGTACCCCTTTTATTTATGTAATATTGACTTTAGTACTTGAAAGTAAAAGTATGCTCTTCTGAAATAAGTCCACCGCTATACAGAAAGAACAATAGGTTTCGAAAAGACTTCGCCCAAACTGACTTCTTAAATTTAGGTGTACCTTTAAACTTAAACCTGTGAATAGTAAGAAGTAATATTTAACCGCAAAATAGATGAGTGAGATGCTGATAAATAATACGTTTACTATATAAACAGTTAAACTTTATTTAAAAGCCACCTTTGTGTTTATTTACGTCTTTCTGCTGTTATTGTATTCCCTTTACCATCTATCATTTTCAAAGAACCTGCTCTGAAAAACTCAACATTATAGTCTCTACCGCATTCATTTGTTTCTCTTCTAGCTTTTTACCGTCTTTAACAAACTCTTTAGGGATGAATGTAATTTGCTTTTGTCTGCACTGTAGAACCATGTTCCTGTCATATGGTTGTCTTCATACGATGTTTTACCTGTATCATCATATGCGGTATATGTACCATCTTCTTTGAATTCTAAACCTACATAGAACTTAGAACCTTTATAACTACCCCATTCTCCTAACAATTCATTACCGTTTTTTGATATTTGTACCGTTTCATTATCAAAAACAGAGGTTTCAAAACAATATTCTTTTGAATTGACTCATTAAATTCCCCCCTTATAATTATAAAAAAAGGACATACCTAAGCATATAATTGCTAGAAAGGTATATCTTTTTTCATATTTTCGGTTAAATTTGGTTATCTGAATATTATTTTATGGTAAAAAAAGTAATGCGTCAAAATAATTATAAGAATATTATAGAAAAAAGGCATAAATCATCGATTGCTCGACAATTTATGCTCTGGTGCAAAGATAAAATAATAGAGAATATAGCGTATATATTTCTAGCAGAATTGTATTTTATGCTGTTAGCTCAAACAATTGATGGCTGAATTCTTTCTGATTTTGAACAGACTGATCTTGTAAATCAATCTGTTCTTTTTTAATCATATGCATGACTTCCGCACCACTCAATATAGCGATTACTGTTTAAAATGATTTGGACCCCATATCAGCCCTTCTTCATTCCAAAATTAATACAGAACTTTTTTATTTATTGACAACTTTCATTTCTCAAACACAAAATTAATCTTATTATCTTTCCATTCTAACTTCGCATCAAACGTTTTATCGTTCTTTTTAAACCCTTTCATTAACTCCGTTTGTTCACCTTTTAGTAACTTCATCATATTTTTTTGTGAAATCGTTTTCCCTAATATTTTCTTTGAAATTGTAAAATCGCAGTTCGTTGTATTGTAGTTCGAACATCCGTAAAATGTTGATTTATCAATGATATCTCCATCACATTTTTTACACTTTCCTACCTTTTTACCAACTGTAAATTTTGAATTGGAGCGTTCAATCGATTCTACATGTAATCCTGTAAAATCCCATTTATCAGACATTTCAATTGCATCTTCAATAATTTTTGCTGAGAGCTTTTTCGTTTGTTCCATAAATGCAGCAGGCGAAGCTGTTCCTTCTCCTATTTCTGCAAGCCGCTGCTCCCATTTTGCTGTCATTTCTGGCGAAGCTAATATTTTATCACCAATTGCAGTTATAAGTACTTTTCCTTTATCAGTCGCGTACACTTGGTTTTTCTTTACGTCAATATACTTTCTGTCCTTTAGCATTGTAATAATACCAGCACGCGTTGCTTCAGTACCTAACCCCTCTGTCTTCTTCAATACCTTTTCCAACTCTTCGTTCTCTAAATATTTCCCTGCTGTTTTCATTAACGTAATAAGCTGACCTTCAGTATATCGTTTTGGCGGCTGTGTTTTTCCTTCTTTCACTTTCACCTTTACAACTTTACCTTGTTCACCTTCTTTTACAATCGGAAGAATCGCTTCTTCATCTTTATCATCTTGAAAAATGACCTTGCGCCATCCTTCTTGAATTTGTTGCTTTCCTTTGGAAACAAATTCAGCACGGCCATCAACAAGCGTTGTAATTGTAGTGTAGTCAAAAATCGCCGCTTCATAATGCGCTGCAATTAAACGTCTTACAATCATATCGTAAATTTTTCTTTCATCACCTGATACTTTATTTGGATTCGTTACTTGTTCAGTTGGAATAATTGCATAGTGATCTGTAACCTTTTTTTCATTTACGTAACGCTTATTATTCATAATAGAAGGAATCGGTACTGGCAATACATCTTTATATTCTTCAAACTGACTTAATTTCTGTAAAATATCAGGAAACGTTGCAGCTTCGCCTTCTGTTACATAGTTAGAATCCGAACGTGGATACGAGACAATTCCTTTTTGATATAAAGCTTGTGTTATATCAAGTGTTTTTTTCGGTGAAAACTTAAATGCTTTATTCGCCGTTGCTTGTAAAGATGACAAGTTAAATAAAAATGGTGGCTGAAACTCTTTCCGCTCTGTTTTCATTTCTTTCACTTCAGCCGGTTTATTTTGACAAAATGCCGCAATTTTATTTGCCATATTTGGATCTTTTAGGCGCGACTCATTATCTTGTTCCCACTTACCTTCATATTTTTTTTCATCTATATTAAAGGTTGCGAACACTTCCCAAAATGGCTCCGATTTAAAGTTTTCGATTTCTTTCTCGCGTTTCACAATTAATGCAAGTGTTGGTGTTTGCACACGCCCAGCGGAGAAAACATCATTCATTCCTTTTTTCTTTAGTAAAATGCTAAAAACACGGGATGCATTCATTCCAACTACCCAGTCCGCACATGACCGTGTGTATGCTTCATAATAAGTATTCACCGTATCCGCTTCATCAAGTAAATTTTTAAAGCCTTGATAGATTGCTTGCTTCGTTAAAGAAGAAATCCAAAGACGTTTCATCGGTTTTTGCACATTACAAAGATGAATGATATTCCGTACAATTAATTCCCCTTCGCGCCCAGCATCTCCCGCATGAATAATTTCCGTCACTTGCGGATTATGTAGCAGCTGTTTCACAACATTAAATTGCTTATACTTTGACTTCGTTACTTCAAACTGAAACCGTTCTGGAATCATTGGCAACGTGTTTAATGACCATTTTTTCCACTCCGCATGATAATGTTCCGGGTTACATAACTGCGTTAAATGACCAATTGCCCACGTACAGTACGCCCCGTTTGGAAACAGTTCATTCGCCTCTACTTCTAAATAGCCATCTTTCCGCCTGTATTTAAATTGAGAAACAAGCGCCAAACCTTGATCTGGTTTCTCGGCAATAATTAATTTCATTTTAAAACTCCCTATCTGAATGCCAGTGTTACTTACATTTTATCATTCACAATTCCTCTTATATATTTTAGACCTATAATATTATACGCTTAATTTTAGTCCCTTCACAATAGAAAGTCATTATATTACGCACTACTAAAAATGCTAAAACAACATGAAAAAGACGCCAAACATTAGGCGCCTTCGTTCTTCTTATTTTACAACGATCTGTCTATCCTTCACATTTGGATTATGTGCTCTCATGAAATCTTCAATCTCTTCAACTGTTCGGATTATGTCCTTTGACAGATTTTCATATCCATTTTCGGTAACAAGAATATCATCTTCAATCCGAATTCCAATTGCTTCTTCTTCAATATACAAACCAGGTTCCACTGTAATGACCATGCCAGCTTCGAGCACTCGATCTTTGTATGAACCTACATCATGAGTATCTAAGCCAAGGAAATGGCTCACTCCATGATAATAATAATTGGAGAGTTCTGAGTCTTCTTGGATTAAACCAATTTTCTTACATTCTTCTGCAAGTACCTTTTTCGTATGCTCATTTAGTGCAGAAAATTTTAATCCCGGTCTCATAAGCTCAATTGTTTCCCTCAATGCTTTTAGTACAATATTGTAAATCTGTTTTTGGCGATTCGAAAATGTTCCGCTCACTGGGAACGTAAAGCTGATATCAGCATTGTAGTAATCTTTTTGAGCTCCAAGATCAAGCAACACTAAATCACCTTTATTAATTTTAGAATCATTGTTTTCATAATGCAGCACGGTTGCATTTTTCCCACTTGCCAAAATCGTATTGAATGCATGATTCTTTATACCAGATGATTTTAGTGTAAAATCAAAATGAGCTTCTAATTCATATTCCATCATGCCCTCTTTCGCATGTTTGAGCACATTGTAAATACCTTCTTTTGTAACCATAATTGCTTCTCGTATCTTTTCAATTTCTTTATCCGTTTTAAATACGCGCAATTCAGTAATATTTGGATAAACGTTACCGATTGTAAGGTGTGGATAACGTTCCTTTACATGTTTAGCGAATGTTAATGTCCGTGTCTCTGTCCCCGCCCACTCACGACGTTCTAAATCTAAATACACGTGCTCTACATGTTCTGTAAAAAACGTTCTCGCTATTGATTGTTCAAAACTTTCTAAGTACACAACCGTTTTTATCCCTGTAATAGCTTGTGCTTCTTCTTTTGAAATTGTTTTACCTACCCATTTTTCAAGAACTGGATCTGCCTTCTCAATAAAGAGCATTTCTTCTACTATTTCGCCTACTTTTTTTAACACCAAAATAACATTCGGCTCATCAATACCAGTCATATAATAGAAGTTTCGGTTTGGCACAAATTTATAATGGTCATCGGCTGACTTATAAGGCGCCTGTCCAGCAAATAAAATGGTAACAGATTCATCCGGCAATGTTTCTGCTAATTTTTTTCGATTGCGAGTAAAAAATGATTGCTTCATAACAATCCCCCCCTTAAGTTCTATAAAGCCCTTTAAAACTGACTATCCATTCTATTTCATTGTATTATTGTTATAATTTTCCGTCAATTAATTCGAAACATTACAACTCCCTATGAAAATATCGTTATTTACTCTTGAAAAAATGGAGCGATTTCATTTGCCATACTTGGCTCTTTTAGGCTCCACTTACTTTTAGCATAAATACAAGCATCGGCTATATCACACAAACAACGTATGGTGAAATTCACAGGTTATCAGTGATATATATCACTACATAAACTGAAATTTATTGCTATTTTTAATCTAGATATAAAATTAAAATTTAATGGAGGCATTCATATGGAACATGTATTTACTGAGACTTCTGTGATTGGTGATATTGTTACGAAATTCCCAAAAGCAAGCGACCTTTTCAAATCATATAGAATAGATTTTTGTTGTGGAGGTAACAGACCACTTATCGATGCAATTCATGAGAGAAATTTATCAGTAGAAGAAGTTATAACAAACTTAAATACTCTTTATCATGAAACAAAAGTATTAAATGAATCAAAAATTGACTGGACAACCGCGAATTATAGTGAATTAATTGACTATATTGTGAATAAACATCATCGCTATTTAAATGAAGAATTGCCACAGTTAAGTCCATATGTGACAAAAGTATTCCGCGTTCATGGATCAAATCAGCCTCATTTAGCTCAAATTCATAAGCTATTCCATGAACTAAAAACAGAATTAGAACAGCATATAATTAAAGAAGAAACAGTAGATTTTCCGTTAATTTTAGCATTTGAGCAAAATCCAACTGATGAAAATTATGCGAAATTACGCAAAGTGGTAGAACAACTGGAAAGTGAGCATAGTCATGCTGGTGATATTATAAAAGAACTTCGAAACATTACGAATGACTTTACTCCTCCAGAAGGAGCTTGCGGTACTTATCGTCTTGTCTATCAACGACTTGCAACTCTTGAATCCGATCTATTCCAGCACATTCATTTAGAAAATAATATTTTGTTTCCGCGTGCAATTGCAAAGGCTTAAGTACAATCTATAGATATCAAATTAAGGTTCAAAAACAACATTTTTTGATCTTAAATAAATAAAAAATTTCTTAAATAGATACCGCTTATACGTAAAAAATAGAACATAAGCACTTTTTGCTTATGTTCTATTTCTTATGTACTTTTTCTGTTACTGATAAAAGTTTCACTTTCTCACAAATATGATTTTTATCACTGCTTCATTTAAAAAATTGATATAAATTTATTATAAGAAAATATCTTGAATTATTAAGGAGTTGTATATATGAAAGCAAAAATGATAAAAAAACATTTACAGGAAGTGCCTCTCTTTAAAGAACTTTCAGAGGAAGAACTTCAGCCTATTGTAGATATTTCACAATTACGAATGTATAAGGAAAAATCGTTTGTATTTATGCAGGGCGACATACTTGATCGCGTGTTTTTTATCCACTCAGGTAAAGTAAAAATTCAAAAAACAGACGCAACTGGAAAAGAACAAATTGTTTCTGTACTTCAATCTGGAGAAATGTTTCCTCATGCTGGCTTTTTTCAAAAAGGTACCTTCCCAGCACATGCTGAAATACTTGAGGCTGCACAATTGATCGTTACTCCAATCGCTGATTTCGAGAAAATTTTAATTCAGCATCCTGAATTATGTATTAAAATGTTTAAAGTTCTTGGAGAAAAAATTGTGGATCTTCAGAACAGATTAGAAGAACAAATTCTTCACGATACTTACGAACAAATTATTATGTTATTGCTTCGTTTATGTAAGTCAAATGGTGTAGAAATGAATGGTACATATACTTTAACGACCCAGTTTACGAATCGAGAACTCGCCAATATGATTGGAACATCAAGAGAAACAATTAGTCGCACAATTAATCAGTTAAAAAGAAGAAAATTGATCACTATTGATGAAAATGGTTATTTCATTATCATTCCAGAAAAATTAAAAGCAGAAATCATTTAATCACATAGGACACATCGCACCCTATCCGTTTTCTCTATGTTGCATTGTTATTTTTCCAGGGTGAAAATGATAACAAAAAACGATTGACTTTAGGAAAAAGATCTAGAATTAAAAGGAAATCCCTCTAATTCTCTGGCCCTAATTTGATACTAATAAAACAGTTCTAATCATATTCTTATAAAAGAAAACAATTAGAAGGAGTGTCAAATTAGTTGATAAAAGTTAAGGTTAGTTTACGACCGATTGTAAGTAAGATAAATTTACCCACTGTTTTGAAAACAGCTATACTTCCGGGTGACTCAATTGAAAGATTATTTATTGTAACTCAGGTAGGAGAGATCTTTTACATAGGAAACGGAGTTATAAGGACTTTTTTAGATATTCGCTCGCGAATTATAAAGTTAGGTAGTTCTGAACAAGGTGTTTCAGGTAGTGGATATGATGAACGGGGATTGCTAGGGCTAGCGTTTCATCCAGAATTTTATTATAACGGTCTGTTTTATCTTCATTATTCAGTAGCTGGAACACAAGGTCCAGGGGCTCTTTCTGAACATTTTAAGCCTAACCCGTGTGATTCCAATACTTTAAATCTAAGGTGGATAAATAGAGAAACTCAATATGATCATATTGATACAGTTGAAGAATGGATTTTACAATCGAACGGTCAACCTCAAAAACGACGGACATTACTTAACATAAGAAGACCATTTTTTAATCATAATGGTGTCAATAGCTTAAACTTTTCACCTGAAACCAGAAAACTTATTTTAACAACTGGAGATGGCGGAGCAGGCTATGACCCATTTAATTTAAGCCAGGATGATATGGAAATAGCAGGTAAAATAATTGAAATTGATGTAGATAAGAATACATTTAATTATAATCCACCTGTAGTCACACGTTTTAATGAACTTCCCGCACCTATTCAGGAAACACTTACGGTAATTGCCAAAGGGGTTCGTAATATAACAGGCATTTCATTTCAAAGGTTTAATAACCAATATATCAAATATGCGGGAAATGTCGGACAGGACCTGGTAGAGTCAATTTTTTCATTCGTTCATTATAAACCAATACCGGTTACTCAGCTTATTCAAGCTTCTTTAACTGATCAAGAAGGATTTATTAACTTTGGCTGGCGAGGGTGGGAAGGTGCTTTTCCTACTTCGTTTATAAGGCACTGTTCCGTAAATCCGACTTTAGATGAGAACACAATTGCTTATTACAATGAAGCAATAAAAACTTTAGTAGGGCGTCTTCAGCCTTTAACTAGTTATTTTCATAAGGATCCTAGACCCGATAAATTTGGAGGAACTGCACTTACAGGAGTTCAGCCATATATGGGGAATGGAATCCCAAATTTAACAGGAAGCGTTGTGTTTACCGATTTTGCCCAGAAAGAAGAATCTCGATCTCCAGTTAGAGGGGTTTTAGCTTATACCAGAGTAAGGACAGATTGTAAACTAAATGATTTTAGTGTTATTGAAACTGATTATAATTTTGAGTCTCAATCAGCCTATTATGTTACTTTGGGAACGAATCTGGATCAAACCAAACTATATTTAGGGGTTTATGGTTCTATGAAGGTGACTGATTTTAACCAAGGTACTGTATTTGAAATTGTTCCGTGATTTATGACGATAAAGACAAAGAAGGAGAAAATTTCAAAACAGAGCGAATTGTAGCTTTAAAATAAAGTTTGTTCAAAAACACCTCGCAAATCCACATTTTATGATAAATAAAAAGAAAACATTTTGAAAAATGATTAATCAAAATGTTTTCTTCTTCAGCAGACTTTAGTTTGGTTTTTATAAAAAAGCATTCCCGATTTCAAGATAATCTTAACAGACATTAATACCAATCTTCAGTTACTGCCCCTTATATGTCCTAGTGACGAAGTTCTTACCATAGACCACAAAGTACCATGCTGTCAATGATTCTCCTAATTCTCTTCTTTTATGATTTAAATATAATAAATTATAGTATTTCTATATACCCTTCTGCTCCATTCACCCTGATCCTTTGTCCATCCTTGATCAGCTTCGTAGCATTCTCCACACCTACAACTGCTGGAAGACCGTATTCTCGAGCAATGACAGAACCATGGGTCATCAAACCACCTACTTCCGTAACCAAGCCTTTGATAGCTACAAACAGCGGTGTCCAGCTAGGATCGGTAAAGGCGGTAACCAATATATCTCCCTCTTCTAAATTCGCATTTTCCATATTTAAGATGACACGTGCTCTTCCTTCGATAACACCGGAAGAAACAGGTAGACCAGCAATAGCATTAGATGGGAGATGTTCCCGTTTGTATTTACCTACAATGATTTCGCCATCAGACGTGATAACACGAGGGGGATTTAGTTTTTCATATAGTTTGTACTCTTCCTTTCGTTTGCTGATGGTCTGGTAATTCAATTTTTTTGTATCTACAACTTCACGAAGTTCCTCAAAAGTAAGATAGTATATGTCTTCTTTTTTACGAATAACTTTGGCTTGTACAAGCTGTTCGGCTTCTTTCATCAAAGCCTGCTTATAAACGAAGTAGCGATTAATCATGCCGTATTTTGGATATTCCCGATAACTGATGAAATTCCGGATCAGGCTGATCATTCGTTTTGTCTTTTCGGCTTTTTGTTTACCACACGGTAATTGATTCACTCGGTCTAATAACTCTTGTTCTTTTTTCAAAGCGGCCTGTCGCCCTTGCTCAAATTTTCGCTCGCTAGCATTAGGCTCAAAGTTTTTGATGTTACTGAGAATCATGGGGATAATTGTAGTTGGTTTTTCGCTCCAACGAGTTTTAGTAATATCGATTTCTCCGGGACATCGCATTCCGTATTTGTTGAGATAAGCATTGATAGCGTCTTGGATTTCCTGCCCACCATCAAACTTAACCAGTTCATCCAAAAAGTTATCATCTTTTACTTGTTGTAAATAATCAATTACTTCTGGATAAGGACGAATCACATCTGCGACATCCAATAGCGCCAGACCCATTTCCGAAGTAATATTGTTTGGTACAGATTGAGAAAGCGTGTCTGCTACGTTTTTTTCACCTAACCACTTCTCCATTTTTTTATTGATCCATGATGAAGCATCTATAGCTGCCATAATTACCCCCAAACTCTGTGGGTCAAATAATATCTTCTTTAATTGCTGGATATCTTCTAGAATAAAATTAAATACATTCGATCCTGATTTCGTTTGGATGTTTTGTTTTAACTCTTCTATCGATGTTTGACTACTCTTGATCAAATCAGTAACGATTGTCGGATCGTTTTCGATTTGTGTTAGAAAATCCACAGATTTACCATTATTACTTTGACTGGAACTTTGTATTTCCCCATCATCTGGTAAAAATTTTATAAAATTTTCTCGTTCGACTACGGTCATAAGTGCGTCTTTGATAAGCGGATCGGATTGTCCCAATGCATCTATTATCGTTTTTCTGCTGACAGGTAAAGCCAGATTATTCGTGATATCAACAAATAACCTCCCACCAGCTTTAAACCTAGGTCCAAAAGATATTAACTGGAATAAAGACATTCCCAATGGTTTCATGGGATCGGTCATCATTTGTTGATGACCGACAGATACATAAACACGATTCTCCTGATCATCTGCTTCAGGGACAGGGTATAAAGTAGTAATCGGACGACTTTGCACGATATAAAATGTCTCGTCAACCAGACACCATTCGATATCTTGCGGGCAAGCAAAATAAGCTTCTACCTGTTTTCCTATGCGTGCTAATTGTAGAATTTGTTGGTCAGTAAGTGTTTGACTTTTTTGGTGATTGGGTTCTATTTGCTGTGTTTCTGTGCCTCCTTCTTTTAGAGCATAGATTGCTAGTTTTTTGGTTGCAATCATTTTATCGATGATCTTTTCTTCTTGCACCTTATAGCAATCGGCAGACACCAAGCCAGAGACAAGGGTCTCACCCAGTCCAAAGCTAGCATCGATAGATAGTAGCTTTCGATTGGAAGTAATCGGATCAGCAGTAAATAAAATTCCTGAAGCCTGCGGGAACACCATCCGTTGAATGATAACGGATAAATACACTTGGCTGTGATCAAACCCGTTTTGCATACGGTAAATCACAGCACGATCTGTAAATAGGGAAGCCCAACATTTGCTGATGTGCCGCAAAATGGCTTCTTTTCCAATGATATTTAAATAAGTGTCTTGCTGACCAGCAAAAGAGGCATGTGGTAAATCTTCAGCAGTTGCACTGGAACGTACTGCATAAGCATGTTCCTCGCCAAACTGGGAGAGATAGTGAGCAACAGCTTTCACAACATCGGAAGGAATCTCTACTTCCATAATGATTTTCCGAATCTTCCCGCTGATTTCACCAATTTGATCTCGATCCTCTACTTTTAGCATTGTTAGTCGATCTAACAATGCATGATACGTTTCGTTTTGTTCGATGACTTTTTGATATCCCACTGTTGTAACACAAAATCCTTCTGGTACTTGTATTCCTTCAATTTTTGATAATTCCCCTAAATGTAACCCTTTTCCGCCAACGAGCAAAAGCTGCGTTTTTTCCATTTCCTGAAAACCGAGAACCAAAGAACTCATTTCACATCTCTCCTTACCATTAATGTTCTATTGATTTTAGCAGTAGTAAATGAGAATAAAAAGTCTATATTAACCATTTTCTAAATGCTATAATTAAATTAGGAAGAGTTCAAAAAAATAGCTAGACCTTACCATAAACTTAAAAAATGCTACCTCCAACTAAAGAAGTAGCATTTTTTTGTGCGAATCTTAAACTATATTATAGAAAACACTATCCCTAACGCTTCTATATATCATGTACCACAAAAAGTTCGGTAAGGACAGGATGATGGCGCAGGCAGTGTAGCGTACTCATCTTGTTCTTTGGAGTACTCGTAAGGATTTGAAAGAACATTAAGAAGACGTTCCATCACGCTATAATCTTCATGTTCTACAGCAGCTTCTAATGCTTCTTCTACCCTGTGGTTCCTAGGGATTATCGCAGGATTGCTTTTTCGCATTAATAATTGTGAGGAAGCTTTCGATTCTTCTTGTCTACCTAGTCTTTCCTGCCACTTTACATGCCACTCTGCAAACTCTGTAGTCTCAAACAAATTCATGTCCCTGAGCTTATCAAAAGTTAATGCACGGAAGGTATTCGTATAGTCCGCACGATACTTCTCCATTATAGTAAAGAGCTCTTCAAAAAGGAGTTTATCCTGCTCTTCTTCACTAAATATCCCTAATTTAGCTCTCATTCCAGTGAGCCAGTTCGAATGATATAACTCATTAAAATTTAAAATTGCATTTTGAGCCATTTCCATTGCTTTTGCATAATCACTATGCAAAAGCGGTAATAAAGTTTCAGCAAACCTTGCAAGATTCCATCCACCAATATATGGCTGATTGCCATAAGCATAGCGACCTTGAATATCAATGGAACTGAATACTGTTTCTGGATTATAAGTATCCATGAAGGCGCAAGGACCATAATCAATTGTTTCTCCGCTTATAGCCATATTGTCAGTATTCATCACCCCATGAATAAAGCCCACAAGTTGCCATTTCGCAATTAACGAAGCTTGACGCTTAATCACTTCCTCAAGCAAATAAAGATAGCGGTTTTCAGCCATCTCACTACCTGAATAATGTCGCTGTAAAGTATAATCAGCTAAAATTTGGAGCTCTTCATCAGTCCCCCACTGAGAAGCATATTGAAAGGTACCCACACGAATGTGACTTGCAGCAACACGAGTAAGAATTGCACCAGGTAGCTCCCTTTCACGAATGATTGACTCACCAGTTGTCACTACCGCTAGACTGCGGGTAGTAGCAATACCAAGCGCATGCATTGCTTCACTGATAATATATTCGCGTAACATTGGCCCTAATGCCGCTCGTCCATCTCCCCTGCGGGAGTACGCTGTTCGGCCAGAACCTTTCAGATGAATATCAAACCTTTCATCTAAAGGCGTCATCTGCTCGCCAAGTAGTAAAGCCCTGCCGTCCCCTAACCTGTTAAAATGCCCGAATTGATGCCCCGCATATGCTTGAGCAAGAGGAAACGCACCTTTTGGAATCCGATTTCCTGCCAGTACCGCTACACCTTCGTCACTTTCTAGTTCCTCGGCATTCAACCCCAAAGATGTTGCCAACGAATGATTAAGAATAGCCAATTTCGGTGAGCGAACTGGAGTTGGACTAAGGCTCGTAAAAAATGATTTCGGTAGACGGGCATAACTGTTATCAAAGTTCCATCCAGTTTCTATGCTTTCTTTTTTCTTTGTCATCGTATCACCGTCTCTTCTCTTATCTTTTTTTATATCAAACAAAATTTAAATTAGGTGGTAGTTATGTATTTCTACATCAATACAAAGCAATCTCTTTTAATGTCCACTGCTGCTAATTTATTATACCCTTTCTATAGAAATATGGAGAAAGCAAATCATGTTTTTTTCTGCATAACCGTAACTTATATGCGAAAAATTGAAATGAGTTTATGTATTTATAAACAAATAAGGTTTTAGATAGAAATAAAGCCCTATCAAAAACATACAACCTTACCAGCAAAAACAAGGTGGTATGTTTTTCATATATTATTTACCTGTAATTAAAAGCATTACTGTCCTTTTTGTACAATTTGAACTATTTAAGGAATGAAGATTCCATTTTACAAGAGAATAAGTATGAAAACACAATAACCCCGAACCATGGACTTTTCTAAGTGTCCACGATTCGGGGTACAGTTCAGTTAGAATTATTTTTATCATTTTCAAATCATACAATGCTTACCTTGTATTAGATTAAATCATCTATCGAAAATGCACCTGGTAATAATTGTTCAACTGTTACTTCTTTTTCATCACCTTTTTGATTCGTCAATAATACTGGCATTTGCGGATCACAAAATTCTGCAATAACCTGTCTGCAAGCTCCGCATGGTGAAATAGGTCCATCAGTCTTCCCTGTTATTACTAAGTAACTGAAATCACGTTCACCTTCTGATACTGCTTTAAATATTGCTGTTCTTTCAGCACAATTACATAAACCGTAAGATGCGTTTTCTATGTTACAGCCTGTATAAATTTTCCCAGCTTTCGTAACGAGCGCTGCTCCAACAGGGAACTTTGAATATGGAATATAAGCCTTTGATAACATCTTTGTAGCTTCTTCAATATATTTTTGTTTATTCATATCAATTCCTCCTCAAAGTATGTAAATCTATTTTAAATTTCCAACATGTAAGTTGCTACTATGCAAAATACAAAATGGCAGCTACTTGCTTTCTCCTTTTGTTTCAAACCTCGCATGTGGCAGGAATAGGCCCTGACCGTTTCTATGCACAGCCAGATGCCCTCGCCCACCCTAAAAAGAAAGGAGTTTTTCATTTCAGTCTTTCAATTTGTATTTATATACATTACATTCTATTTAACATTAATCAGTAATAACAGTGTAAATTAACTTTGGAGCTTCAGCCTTTTCTGCAATAGAAATATTTTCATAAATTTTCTCTTTTACATCCTCAACATCTTCGCGATTTGTATAAATCGTTACTAATGGCTCGCCTTCTTTTACAGCGTCACCAACTTTTTTACGTAACATTAAACCAACAGCTAAATCAATTTCGTCTTCTTTCGTTGCTCGTCCTGCTCCTAGAAGCATTGCAGCAATACCAATTTCATCTGCAACAATGTTAGATACAACACCTGAAGTTTTAGCTGGTACTTCAATTACATATTTCGCTTGTGGTAATTTTTCTGGTTGATCGACAATTGAACTGTCTCCGCCTTGATTGTGTAAGAATTGTTTGAACTTCTCAATTGCTTTTCCGTTTTCCATTACTTCTTTCAACATTTCACGTGCCTCTTCTAACGTATTTGCTTTTTTAGCAAGTACAACCATTTGGCTTCCTAATACAAGCACCAATTCTGTTAAATCTTCTGGACCTTCTCCTTTTAATGTATCGATCGCTTCTTTCACTTCAAGCGCATTACCGATTGCAAATCCAAGAGGTTGCGACATATCGGAAATAACAGCCATTGTTTGACGACCAACATTGTTTCCGATTCGTACCATTGCATGAGCTAATTCAATTGCATCTTCTTCTGTTTTCATAAATGCACCAGCACCTGTTTTCACATCTAGGACAATTGCATTAGCACCAGCTGCAATTTTTTTACTCATAATAGAACTTGCGATTAATGGAATTGAGTTTACAGTTCCTGTCACGTCACGCAAAGCATATATTTTTTTATCAGCAGGTGTTAAATTTCCAGTTTGTCCAATTACTGCAACTTTATCACGGTTTACGATGTCAATGAATTGTTCTTTCGTAATTTCAACGTGGAACCCTTCTACTGCTTCTAATTTATCAATTGTTCCACCTGTATGACCTAAACCGCGCCCAGACATTTTCGCAACTGGTACATCTAAAGCTGCCACTAACGGTCCTAAAACTAATGTTGTTGTATCACCAACCCCGCCAGTTGAGTGCTTATCTACCTTAACTCCTTCAATCTCTGATAAATCAATTGTTTCTCCAGATTGAACCATTGCCATTGTTAAATCTGCACGTTCACGGTCAGACATGTCTTGGAAAAAGATAGCCATCGCAAGTGCACTTACTTGATAATCAGGAATTGTTCCATCTGTATATCCTTTAATAAAAAATTGAATTTCTTCCGTTGTTAGTTCTTTACCGTCACGTTTTTTCGCAATGATATCTACCATTCTCATTCTAATCACCAATCCTTTTAATTTTTAGTTATTAAAATTCTTAATATATTAAACCAACGATAGTGGCTGATAAAAAGCTTACTAATGTTGCCCCAAACAGTAATTTCAAACCAAACCTTGCCACAACATTCCCTTGTTTTTCATGTAAACTTTTAACTGCACCAGCAATAATGCCAATAGATGAAAAATTTGCAAATGAAACAAGAAATACTGATAAGATTGCAGTTGTTCTTCCTGTAAAATGAAAATTCCCTTGAGCTAAATTTGTCATCGCTACAAATTCATTCGATACGAGTTTTGTGGCCATAATACTACCAGCGTTAACAGCTTCATGCCATGGAATTCCTACAATAAAAGCAAATGGGGCAAATACATATCCAAGAATTTCTTGGAACGAGATTCCAATTACTCCTTTAAAAATAGCATTGATGAAAGCGATTAAAGCAACGAATCCAATCAGCATAGCAGCAACAGTAATCGCAACTTTAAAACCATCTATAATATATTCCCCTAGCACTTCAAAAAAGGTTTTTTTCTCTTCTTCTTGTACTTCTAAAATGTCTTCTTCATCAGTAACTTCATACGGATTAATAATAGAGGCAATAATAAATCCACCAAACAGGTTTAACACTAAAGCGGTTACAACATACTCCGGTTTTAAAAGAACCATATACGATCCTACTATAGACATCGACACCGTTGACATTGCAGACGCGCATAATGTATATAATCTTCTTTCACTCAATAACCCTAACTGTTTCTTAACAGAGATAAATACCTCTGACTGGCCTAAAATCGCTGAAGCTACAGCATTATATGATTCAAGTTTTCCCATTCCATTCACTTTACTTAACACGAGACCAATGTATTTCACAATGAATGGCAATACTTTAATATGTTGTAAAATACCAATTAAAGCTGAAATAAATACAATTGGCATTAATACCCCTAAAAAGAACGAAAACTCATTTTTATTTACCAAACCACCAAACACAAAATTAACACCATCAGCAGCGTACTTTAATAATTGTCCGAATCCATCTGCAATCCCACTTATTAAGATGTTCCCTACACTTGTATTTAATAGCAGAAATCCTAGAATAAACTGCAAAACAATCATTGTTACAATCGGACGAAATTTTACTTTTCTACGATTATTACTAGCAAGCCATGCGATAGCTAAAATAATAACGAGGCCTAAAATACCAATTACGTACTTTATAACATTCTCCTCCCTTTCGTATCCGCTTACATATTTTTCAAGTGTTACAGCAATAGATACACTATGCCTTTTCAACAACTCGTGTATCTATTACTTGCAACTGTTTATAGATTAATAAGTACCTGTACCGCCGTTTGTGTCATTTAACACAATTGCCACACTAGCACTTGCTCCAATTCTAGAAGCGCCAGCTTTCACCATTTTCTCTGCATCTTCTCTTGTACGAACTCCACCAGATGCTTTCACGCCAACGTTTTCTCCAACAGTTTTGCGCATTAATGCAATATCTTCTGCAGTTGCCCCACCAGTTGAGAATCCAGTTGAAGTTTTTACAAAGTCAGCACCAGCTTTAACAGCTAATTGACACGCACGAACTTTTTCTTCATCTGTTAATAAGCAAGTTTCAATGATAACTTTTACAAGCGCTTTTCCTTTTGCAGCTTGTACAACCTCATAAATATCCTTTTCTACTAATTCATTTTCTCCATCTTTTAAAGCACCAACATTGATTACCATGTCTACTTCAGTTGCACCTTTTGCAATCACGTCTTTTGTTTCAAATACTTTTGTCTCAGTTGTATTTGCACCTAAAGGGAATCCAATAACTGTACAAACATCAACATCATGCCCTGCTAATTCTTCAGCAGCTAATTTTACCCATGTAGGATTAATACAAACTGAAGCGAAATTGTATCTTTTTGCTTCTTCTAAAACTTTCATAACGTCTTCTTTTTTAGTATCTGGTTTTAAAACTGTATGATCAATTAACTTTGCAATGTTCATTTTCTTCACTCCTCATATCTTTTAACAACTTCATTCTAACTCTATATTGAACAAATGTAAACACACTTTTGAAATTTTGTTCATAGAACTAAAAAAAAGATCTCTCAAATGAATTTTGAGAGATTTCCTGTTCCTATCCTTTTTGATAATTTAGCAACTCTTTTGCCGTGTGTTGATCGATAATTAGCACATTCGCATATCTGCCTCTTAACGCACCATCAATTGCCTTTACTTTTCTAGCCCCTCCTGCAACTAGAATTGACCGATCTTTTAAACGCAGTTCCTCTAGATCAATGCCAATTGTGCGCCTATTTATTTCTTCACTGCAAATATTTCCATTTCCATCAAAGAAACGTGAACAAATGTCACCAACCGCTTTTTCTTTTAATACGCTCATCTCATTTTGATTTAAATATCCTAATCGGAATAATAAAGCCTCGTCCCTAACAGTTCCGACAGTAAAAATAGCTATATTCGCTTGTTTTCCCATCTCAATAATATGATGAATATGACGATCCTGCTCTACTAATTCCTTTGTAATTGCATTATCAAATATAACTGGAAGCGGGAGGTTTCTTGGAGTTGTTTGAAACGCATCTGCAAAAAAGGCTATTGTTTCATTCGCATATGTATTTACATTGGAATGACTAATGCCTCCTTTTAACTGGACAACTTCTACCCCTTTTACATGCTGAGGAACAGTTTTTCTAGCAATTTCATACATGGTCGTCCCCCAGCTCACACCAACAATATCACCATTTGTAACGGTCTTCTCCATATACTCAGCAGCAAACTTACTAATATGTTCCGTAATGACCATATATTCTGGTATTGGAGAAAATACGACATGCGCCTCTAATAAATGATATTTTTCTTTAAGCAAATTTCCGACATTATCTAAATCAGCAAATGGATCAGCAATTTGAATTTGAACAAACCCTTTTTCTTTTGCATATTTTAACAATCTTGAAATAGTCGGCCTTGAAATATTCAATTTATTTGCAATTTCTTGTTGACTATAATCGGATTGGTAATATAATCTTGCAACTTCCACGCTCAATTGTTGTTTTTCTTTATCCATATACGTTATTTCTAGACCCCTTTCAAACTTATTTTAGCTTAATGGCATCATAACATTTCATGTTGTAAAATTCGACTATCTAAATTGGAGATGAAAGTATTTTATTTAATAAGTTAATTTTTAGATATTTAATTTTCAAAATAAAAAACATGCAATTGTACCATTTGGAATACAATTGCATGTTTCCATCACATTACTAAAATATCTTTGAAAGAGGATGCCACGGATGAACATTCGCGTGAAGTATGTTGTTAGAAACAGCAGGGCCATGACTTGCTAATTCATAGTTCATTTCATACGTTGCGTGATAGGCTTTTGTAATATAATCAATAACTTCACAAATACGTTTCTGTACAAACTTACGAGTTTCAGGTTGATTACAATTTATACAAAAACGGATAGTTGTCCTAAAAAGAACAGCTATCCGTTTTTATTATTCTAATCATCTATTTTCTTATGGATTTGTTGACCATAATCCAGCAGATTTAATGAATATACGTTTATTTAATTTCAGCTGGGCTACAATAAATTCTGCAATATCTTCAGCCTGCATAACTTTATCTGGGTTACCATCTGTCAATCCTAATTCTACTGCCATATCTGTTGCAACTGTACTTGGTGTTAATGCTGTCACACGAATATTATGTTTACGTACTTCCATCGCTAAAGATTCTGTTAAACCAAGGACACCAAATTTTGAAGCACTGTACGCGCTTGTAACTGGCGCTCCCTTTTGTCCAGCTGTTGATGAAATATTAATAATATCACCAGACTGCTGTTCAATCATTCCCGGTAACGCAGCACGAGTCACATAATATACGCCCATTAAGTTCACTTGAATGATTTTTTCCCATTCCGCAACATCTAGTTCCAGGAAATTGCCAAATTTAGAAATTCCGGCATTGTTAATTAAAATGTCAATAGAACCTAAACCATTTTTTAATATTTCAATTGCTTCACTTACTTCTTCATATGAAGATACATCAGCAGTAGCGATTACAGCTTTTACGCCTTCTGCCTCAACTTCTTTTGCAACAGCTTTTAAATTTTCTTCTGAACGTGCTAAAAGTCCTACATTCACACCTTCTTTTGCTAGAGCGATTGCTACAGCACGGCCAATCCCTCTTCCAGCTCCTGTAATTAATGCATTTTTCCCTTGTAATAATTCTGCCAAATATAACACTCCCTAATCTTTCTAAAATACTATTTTTATCATAGAATGAATTTTATCTAAATATCGTTAAAAATACAATCATGCCCTTTAATCTTTGTAGGTTACCTATAAATAACTATTCAGTTCGTTTTTCAGTTAAGAGGCCATTCTCTAGTGTATTAAGCACTATGCTCAACTTGCTTCCTTTTCCCTTTTTTCTTATGTCGTTTCCAGTTCACCAACTTCTTTACAGTCCCTAACATACCCGTTGGAAGACCTAATAAGACGATGATATACAATAAACCTAGAATAATTGTCCACCGCTCAAATATTGGATACTGTGCAGCAAGCTCTGATAAATAGTATTTCAACGATTCAATGATTCCAGCCCCTATTATCCCTCCTACTAATGTCCCAATCCCGCCGATCGTTGTCATTAATAAAGCATTCAACGTCATGTCAATTGAGAACACGGTCGTATTTACAAATCGGAGTGTAATAACAAATAAAGCGCCGCTCACAGAGGCGACAATTCCAGCTACAACACTCGCAATTACTTTATAGTGAAGGATTTTATAACCGAGCGCCTCCACACGTTGTTCATTTTGCGAAATCGCTTTTAATACTTTTCCAATTGAAGATTTTGTAAACAGTTGTAGTAATAAAAAAATGATCACTAGACTGATTAATGTAATATAGTAGAATGAAAAGCGATCTCGAAATATTTCAGGGACACGGAATGTAAAGCCATCTCCACCATGCGTGACGGTTCTCCATTTTTCAGCGAGCACAAAGAATAGTTGAGAAATCGCAAGTGTTAGCATCGCATAAAAGTGACTTTTTAATCGTAGGGAGAGCATACCAATCATATAACTAATAACTGCAGATAAAGTGATTGCTACTATAAGCCCTATTAAAAAACTTGATATCGATGCCTCTTGTCGATCAAATAAGAGTGCGACGCAATAAGCACCAATTCCAAAGAACATACAGTGCCCAAACGATACTATTCCCGTATAACCTAGTAAAATATCAAAACTCATCGCGAAGATTGCGAAGATGAAAATTTGTGTGAATAAGATTAACACGCTCCTTGAATCGTTTAAGAAAGGAAATACGCTAAAAAAGAGAAGCACTGCACCTCCAAAATACAAATTTATTCGATTAGATAATGTGTTCATAACAGTCTCACCCCTTTTCACCAACAATTCCTGTCGGCTTAACTAATAAGACGAATAACAGCATTAACATGTTTATCGCAAGAGATAAATCTGGCACATAATATGCTGTAAAAGCTCCTGCCAACCCAACGATTAAGGATGCAATTACCGATCCTTGTACACTACCTAATCCACCAATGATTACTACGATAAAAGCTAAAATCGCATACTGCATTCCCATTTCAGCAAAAATAACTCCCGAATAAGGCGCAAGAAGGAATCCACCTAACGCTGCCATTCCAGCTCCTAATAAAAACACGAAAGAAAAGATGGCCTTCACATTAATTCCAAGTGCTTGCACCATCTCTTTATCCATTACACCAGCACGGATCATTAGCCCAATTTTTGTTTTTCGAAGTAGCAAGACAAATCCGATGTAAACCAATAAACCGATTAAAATAACAAATAAGCGATATTTGATTAGTATGATCCCATCAAATATAAAACTTCCTTGTAACCAATTCGGTAATTTAGCTCCGATCGGATTTGGTCCCCAAAATAATTTTATACATTCACTTAGCACAAGCATGCCCCCTAGTGTAACGAGCAGTTGCCGAACATGATTTCCATAAACAGGACGAATGAGAAATCTTTCTAATATCAAGCCAAGAAACATACCAATTACAATCGCACCAAATAATGCAAACATATAACTGCCTGTTAAATCAAACAACCACACCCCAGTAAAAGCACCCCATGCAAATAATCCACCATGAGCGAAATTAAGAACGTCCATCAAACCAAAAATAAGTGTTAAGCCAGATGCTAATAAAAAAATTAACACGCCTGTCGAAACACCATTTACAAATAAATTCACTAACACATCCACGTTTTTCACCTCACCCTAATAAAGGTTAAGAAATCCCTAAATACTTATGGCACGTCTCTTTATTTTCCTTTAGTTCACTCATCGGGCCATTGTATACAATTTTCCCGTTATCCATAATGTAAAAATAATCACCAATTTGACTGGCCATCATAAAGTTTTGTTCAACAAGTAAAACTGTTGTTTTTTCCTTCATTTTTAAAATGGAGTCCATCAACTTCTCAATCATAATTGGTGACAAACCTTTACTAGGCTCATCAATAAGCAGCAGACCTTCGCTATTAATATAGGCCCTTGCGATAGCAAGCATTTGCTTTTGTCCTCCACTTAATAATCCACTCTTTTTATACCAAAATTGTTTTAAGTCTGGAAAAAGATCCAACATCCATTCCACTTTTTCATCTGTTTCGTCATTTTTTTTCGTTTGAGCAATAGCAAATGTTTCTTCAACCGTTAAATCGGAAAATATCCCTTGATTTTCCGGTACATACCCGATACCTTTTCGCGAAATCATATGTGTTGTTAGCCCATTTATTTTTCCCCCATTATAATAAACAGCTCCGTTAGAAATCGTATGAAATCCTATTATAGAACGCAGCGTTGTCGTTTTCCCTGCTCCGTTTCTTCCAAATAAGACTGTAATGGTCCCTTCCTCTACTCCAAAAGAAACACCTTGTAAAATATGAAACTGATCTAAATACGTTTCGATATTATCCACTTTTAATAGTGTCACTGAATAATCCCCCTAAATAGGCAGTCTGTACACGCTCATCTTTCATAATTTCTCCCGGTAACCCTTCAGCTAATAATTCCCCTTGAAATAACACAACGAGATGATCAGATAAATGCAGAACCATATCCATTTTGTGCTCAATTAATACAATTGTTTTTTCACAATCATTTTTTATATGTTCAATCACTTGTAGAATAGCGGGAACTTCTTCAATAGAAATACCAGCTGTCGGTTCATCTAACAACAACAACTCCGTTTTTAGTGCTAAAAGCATTGCTAATTCCAATTTTCGCTTTTCCCCATGAGCTAAATCCTTTGCAAGTACATTTTCCTTTTCATTCAGCAACACAGACTCAAGTAAATGACGTGCTTCTTGTTGTTGTTGTTTATACTGAGCTGGGCGCGGGAAGAAACGATAATAATCTTTCGCATAAGACTGTACACCAAGTCGAATATTTTCAAGAACCGTTAATTCTGGAAAAATGTTTGTAAGCTGAAAAGAGCGTCCCATACCCAAACGCGTTCGATCTGAAATCGATAGTTTTGTAATGTCGCGTTCCTTAAAATAAATCTCCCCTTTTGTTGGAGAAAGTTGACCACTTAACAAATTAAAAAGAGTCGTTTTTCCTGCCCCGTTTGGTCCAATAACGGAAACAAATTTTCCTTTTGGTATTATTAAATTTACATCTTTAATAACATGATGTTTTCCAAACGAAACAGACAGATTGCGAGTTTCTAACAATTTCTCCACATTATGTCCTCCTTACAAAGGATTCCTATAAATACAAATTGAAAAAATGACATAAAAATCATTTTCTTTTTAAGTGGACGTTTCCTTCATCACTCAGTCATGTTCTACCCGTAATTCCCCATCTAGCTTCTTTTTCTCTAAATCAGTTATCCATCCCTTTTACAGGAATGGATAACATTCAACAATAGTCCTTATATAAAGCTGCCTACAATAGATAATTTTTATATTCCTAGTAATAATTAATTTAACTATTCTGATTATTTATTACGAACTGGCGGTTCTGTTTCTGTCATTTTTAATTCCCGCTCTAAAATTGGAACAGGGTAATCAACCCCGTCTTGTTTTTTCAAAGTAATCGAATAAAGCGTTTGCAAAGCTTGATGATCTTTTGCACGGAATTTCATTGTACCTTTTGGTGTTTCAAATTCCATTCCTTCCATTTTCTTTATGAGCGTATCGACATCAGTATCTCCTTTTGTTTTCTTTAAGGCCTCAACGATTGAAATAGCGGCTGACATCCCACCAGCCGTAAACAAGTCTGGAACAGCACCGTTAAATCGTTTTTTATGTTCTTCTACTAACCAATCATTCACTTTATTTTTCGGAAGCGCGTGATAATACACAGAAAATCCTTGCATACCAACTAACGCATCCATCGTTTTTAGCGCTGAAATATCCGGTGCACCCGTTGAAATTTTAATACCTTGCTGCTCAACATTCATATCTTTTAGTTGTTTCCACGGCGAATTTGCACCTGCCCAAACAATAAATAAATAATCTGGTTTGGAGCTTATAATATTTTGGATATTTGCCGTAAAATCAGTAGAATTCGCATCTGCATATTGTTCATTTACAATGTTTGCGCCTAGCTTCTTTGCTGCATCCTTAAATGCCGCAATCCCTTCTCTTCCGAATGCATTGTCTTGAGCTAACGTTGCAATCTTTACATCTTTCTTAGCAATTGATGCTGCACCAGCAATTGCATCTTGAGATGAATTTCGTCCTGTTCTAAAAATATATTTATTCCAGTTCTTACCGGTAATACTATCTGCTACAGCTGGCTCAACAACCATTATTTTTTCATATTCCTCAGCCAATGGTAAAACTGCTAGCGTATCGCTTGAACTAGATGAACCAACTAAAAAGTCTACTTTATCTTCTTCTAGTAGTTTCGTAGCCTTCTTTACTGCTACATCTGCTTTTGTTTCCGTATCTTCTACAACAAACTTAATCTTTTTCCCTTCTACTTTTCCCGTTCCACCAGTTGCATAGTCGAGACCGAGTTCAAATCCATTTACTGTTTGCTTTCCATACGATTCAAGCGGTCCAGTTAACGAAGCAAGTACACCGACCTTAACTGTTTCCTCACTACTTGTACTTGTTTTCTTTCCAGAGCACCCAGTTGATACAAGCAATGAGCCAAGTATACATCCTGTACACACCATCTTTAGCCACTTACGTTTTTTCACTGCCATCATAATTCCTCCCCTATCATTTACATTCCTAGAGAATTGAATACACTGAAGCGAAACACCCGTAATCATGACATCTATCAACCGCTACGATGAAACAAAATTTCCTGAAGTACCTCTAATTTCTCCAACCATTCCCAAATCCCTTCCAGTTCATTTATAAATATTCACTACATAAAGTTAATATCCTCAATAAAATAGGGAATGACTAAAAAATAAGTCCTTCCCTCATGCCCATCAAGCTAAGGTTATATAAGTTTAATTTCAGGTGAGATTTTTTCTTTTTTCTAAAGATCCAGTGTAAGTTCTTTAAAAATCTGCATATAAAAAGCACCTCCAATTGTTAGACTGTGTCTAACAATTGGGGTGCACTTCTAATTGCATCCCTTACACGGGCTTTCCGTGAGGCATCTTTCGTTCTTTTTTCATATCCCACTATTTTTGCACTAGAACCAATAATAGTGAATTAGAATAATGATCTAATACTTGCTAGAACAGTAAGTATACCTATAATAATAACAAATACATTGCTCGCTTTCCCTCTGTATTTAGCTAGTACTGGTACTTTACGGATCGCATACATTGGTAATAGACATAAGATAGCAGCAACTAACGGACCACTTAGGGCATCGATGATTCCAAGAATACTTGGATTTGCGTAAGCAACA
Organism: Bacillus sp. UNC322MFChir4.1; assembly: GCF_000746135.1. NCBI lineage: Bacteria > Bacillati > Bacillota > Bacilli > Caryophanales > Bacillaceae > Bacillus > Bacillus sp. UNC322MFChir4.1. The sequence continues at coordinate 528 of NZ_JQKQ01000041.1, read as the reverse complement.
TACCAGCATGTTAATACAACAAACGTAAGGATCATTGTCTTAACTGTTTTTTCTCCCAGATTTTTTCCGCGTTTTTTACCAGTCTTGATAATCATGTCACGCATTACTTCATATGCTCCAATATAATGGCCAAGGAAAGACTTTGTTATAGCCATAAAAGCAATGATAGGAGCTGCAATCGTGATTATAGGTGAATTCAGCTCATTAGCAAGATAAGATAGGATTGACAAGTTCTCTTTTTTTGCCATTATAAGATCATCTGGAGTCAAACTCAAGGTACTGCTCCAAACAAAGAACATAACAACAGCGAATGTCATGATATAACAAGCTTTTTGTATTTGAGCACATTTGGCATCAGTAGCTTCTATTCCATAGGTAGCTCTCTGTTTCATAACAAATGATGAAATCATAGGCGAATGATTGAACGAGAATACGATGATTGGTAGTATCATCAATATCGTTCCAAAATATCCTGTGCCTGTTGAAGCAGTAGAAACACTTGAAAAACTAAGCATTGACGTATTCCAC
>NZ_JQKQ01000040.1:0-36461 GCF_000746135.1 Bacillus sp. UNC322MFChir4.1 | reverse complement strand
CTTTTACTTCTAAAAGAATAGAAAAACTTCATCAAAAGCGTTACCTGAAAATAAAAGACATCTTCCATAAAGCGAGTCATCATATTGTAAAACTAGCTCAAGAAGAGGAAGTTTGTAAAATCGTTATTGGTCAGAATAAAAGTTGGAAACAAGAAACGAATATGGGAAAGAAAAATAACCAAACATTTTGCCATATCTCGCATCGTTTATTGATTCAAATGATTACATACAAAGCAACTGCAGTAAGTATTCAAGTTGTTGTAACTGAGGAATCTTACACATCAAAAGCGAGTTTTCTAGATCATGACTTTATTCCAACGTATGGAACAAATGACCAAAATGCAACTTTTTCAGGCAAACGAATGAAGCGTGGTATGTATCGTTCTGCAAAAGGAATCGAAATCAACGCAGATGTAAACGCTGCGGCTAATATTTTACGAAAAGTAGTCCCGAATGCATGGACAAACGGGATAGAGGGGTTAGGCGTGAAACAGCTCGCTAGTGTGTTAACTCCACTAACGTTAATCGTCTGTTAGGTCGAAACGTTAGAAACCTCCACTTCAAGCTTTGCTAAGTGGGGGAGTATTCATTAGAAAAGTTGAAATTCCTTATCATACTATATTATGCTATAATTTCAAAGGATTTTGATTTCAGAGAGTGTTTTTCCTATAAAATAAAAGAATAACGAACGAAGTAGAAGCAAAAGACTTGAAAAGAGGTGCTACATATATGAAAATCTCGACAAAAGGCCGTTACGGTTTAACAATTATGATTGATCTTGCGAAAAAGTTTGGGGAAGGCCCAATTTCATTAAAATCAATTGCACAGGCGCATGACTTATCTGAGCACTATTTAGAACAATTAATTTCTCCGCTTCGTAATGCTCGTCTTGTAAAAAGTACACGCGGTGCATACGGTGGTTATGTATTGTCAGATCAACCGATTAACATTACAGCAGGTGATGTAATCCGTGTATTAGAAGGGCCAATTAACGTAGTAGAAATGTTGGAAGAGGAAGAACCAGCGCAGCGTCAGCTTTGGATCCGTGTTCGTGATGCGGTGCAAGAAGTTCTTGATAGTACAACGTTAGAAGATTTAGTACGCTATGAAGAAGAAAACAACGGCGGTTATATGTTTTATATTTAATTCCGTGTGTAACGATTTGGAAAGAAGGAGATATTATGGAACGCATTTACTTAGATCATGCTGCGACATCTCCGACTCACCCAGAAGTAGTCGAAAAGATGATTCCATATATGACAGAAGTATTTGGTAACCCGTCAAGCATCCATTTCTTTGGGCGCCAAGGCCGTCATGCAGTGGATGAAGCAAGACGTGCGTGCGCGCGCAGCATTCATGCAAATCCAAATGAAATTATATTTACAAGCGGCGGTACAGAGGCTGATAATTTAGCCCTTCTTGGCGTAGCTCGTGCGAATCGTAAGAAAGGAAATCATATTATTACGACAGCAATTGAGCATCATGCGATTTTGCATACGTGTAATGTATTAGAACGAGAAGGTTTTGAAGTGACGTATTTACCTGTTGATGAAACAGGGCGAATTCGCATTTCAGATTTACAAAATGCATTAACAGAGCAAACGATTCTTGTCTCTATTATGTTTGGGAATAATGAAGTAGGCACAGTGCAGCCGATGGCAGAAATCGGTGCTCTATTAAAAGAACATAGTGCTTATTTTCACACAGATGCAGTACAAGCATACGGGTTAACGGCAATTGATGTGAAAGAGCTTGGTATTGATCTCTTGTCAATTTCTGGACATAAAATTAATGGTCCAAAGGGCGTGGGCTTTTTATATGCAGGGCAGCATGTGAAGTTTGAGCCGCTATTAACAGGCGGAGAGCAAGAGCGAAAACGCCGCGCTGGTACAGAAAATGTGCCGGGCATTGTTGGGCTTTGGCAAGCGATTTTGTTAGCAGAACAAAATCGTGAGCAAAAAGTTGCCCAGTACAAGGGATTTAAAGATATAATGATATCTGTCTTTAAAGACGAAGACATTACTTTCGAGGTAAACGGAAACTTCGAGCATAGTTTACCACATGTGTTAAATGTAAGTTTTACAGGAATGCATATTGAGTCATTTTTGATGAATTTAGATTTAGCGGGAGTTGCAGTTTCAAGCGGATCTGCTTGTACAGCGGGCTCGATTGATCCGTCACATGTGCTTGTAGCGATGTTCGGAAAAGAATCCGATAAAATACGTTCATCCGTACGCTTTAGTTTCGGTTTGGGAAATACGAAAGAACAGGTCGAAAAAGCAGCGTACGAAGCAGTGAAGATCGTGAAGCGATTAACACAAAATTAATATAGGAGGTGAGGGGATGAACAAACTACCTCACGAAACGCGCGTTGTCATCGGAATGTCTGGTGGCGTCGATTCATCTGTAGCGGCAATGTTATTAAAGAAACAAGGCTATGATGTAATCGGAATTTTTATGAAAAACTGGGATGATACAGACGAAAACGGCGTATGTACAGCAACAGAAGACTATAACGATGTCATTGAAGTATGTAACCAAATTGGAATCCCGTATTATGCAGTCAATTTTGAAAAGCAATATTGGGATAAAGTATTTACGTACTTCTTAGATGAGTACCGCGCTGGTCGCACACCGAACCCAGATGTAATGTGTAATAAAGAAATTAAATTTAAAGCATTTTTAGAACATGCGATAACGCTTGGAGCGGATTATGTGGCGACAGGACACTATGCACGCGTAGCGTATATGGATGGAGAATATAAAATGCTGCGCGGCGTTGATGATAATAAAGACCAAACGTATTTCTTAAATCAACTTGGTCAAGACCAATTATCAAAAACAATGTTCCCGCTTGGGGAATTAAAGAAGCCGCAAATTCGTGAAATGGCGAAAGAAGCTGGTTTAGCAACAGCTGCGAAAAAGGATAGCACAGGCATTTGCTTTATCGGTGAACGTAACTTTAAAGACTTTTTAAGCAACTACTTGCCGGCACAGCCAGGTAAGATGCAAACATTATCTGGTGAAGTGAAAGGGAAACATGACGGGCTTATGTATTATACAATTGGACAACGTCATGGCCTTGGCATTGGCGGCAATGGTGATCCATGGTTTGCTGTTGGGAAGGACTTGAAAGAAAACATTTTATATGTAGAACAAGGCTTCCATAATGAACTGTTATATGGTGACGAAGTATTTGCGACAAATGTTAGCTGGGTAAGCGATAAGCCGAAAGAAAAAGAATTTGCATGCACAGCGAAATTCCGCTATCGTCAAGGGGATAACAGTGTAAAGGTTCAAATCGTTGATGAGAATACGATTCGCATTCTTTGTGATGAACCAATTCGTGCAATTACGCCAGGACAAGCAGTTGTTTTCTATGATGGAGATGAGTGCTTAGGCGGTGCGACAATTGATGACGTATACTGTAATGGTAAGAAACTTGATTATTTAGGATAAGAAGAAGAACCTCTGCCTTGTATTGGTCAGGGGTTTCTTTTTAGATTACAGCGAATTTTCGTTCGCTCGGAAAATAGATTCTTTGTTATAATTTGTTGTAGAGGTGAAGGATATATGTCAAATAAGCTAGAAACAGGCATTCAATATATGAAAGAAGGAAACTGGGAAGAAGCTGCAAAGAACTTTACAGAGGCGATTGAAGAAAATCCAAAAGATGCACTCGGGTTTGTTAACTTTGCGAATTTACTAGATGTATTAGGAGATAGTGAGCGTGCGATTGCTTTTTATAAACGCGCGATTGAATTAGATGAGAAATCTGCTACAGCATACTATGGATTAGGAAATATATATTATCAGCAAGAACTGTTTGCAGAGGCGAAAGAAGCGTTTGAGAAGACGGTGCAAGCGGGACTGCAAACTGGAGATGTGTCGTTTATGCTTGGCATTACATATGTGCAGCTTGGAAACGACCGTTTAGCACTGCCGTTTTTACAACGTGCTACTGAATTAGATGAAAATGATGTTGAAGCCATTTTTCAATGCGGATTATGCTTAGCGCGTCTAGAACATGTAAATTACGCGAAACCTTATTTTAAAAAAGTTGTAGAACTTGATGAAGAACATGCGGATGCATATTACAACTTAGGTGTTGCATATGCGTTTGAAGAAAATCGTGAGAAGGCACTTGCGATGTTTAAGAAAGCTGTAGCGATTCAGCCAGATCACTTTTTAGCTGGTAATGGTATTCGTTTATTAGAGCAAGACGCCTAAAATGGAAGGAGGGGTAAAATGGGAAATCAACATGCAATGGATTTGTTTGAGGAAGAGCAAAAGTTTATAAAAGCACAAGTTCTTCATACCATTTTCCACAACGAAGAAAACCTCTATTCCGTTGTCAGTATGAAAATTATTGAAACGAATGAAACATATGACGAAAAAAAGGTCATGATAACGGGTTATTTTCCCCGAATGCATGAAGATGAAGTGTTTACATTAACGGGTCATTTTAAAGATCATCCAAAGTACGGGAAACAATATCATATTGAAACATTTAAAAAAGAATTACCGCAAACAAAAACAGGAATGGTGCAATATTTAGCGAGCGATTTATTTAAAGGAATCGGGAAACGAACAGCGGAAAAGATTGTTGATCATCTTGGTGAACATGCGGTTTCGAAAATTATGGATGATCCCGCAGCGCTAGACGGGATTGTCAATAAGCAAAAGGCACAAGAAATATACGAAACGATTATTGAACATCAAGGTCTTGAAAAAGTGATGAGCTTTCTAAACGGTTATGGGTTTGGAACGAAACTTTCTATTAAAATTTATCAACAGTATAAAGAAATGACACTTGAAGTCATTCGAAATAATCCGTATCAACTAATTGAAGAGGTAGATGGTATTGGGTTTGGACGAGCTGATGATATTGGACGAGCACTCGGTATTTCTGGCAATCACATTGATCGTGTACGAGCAGGATGCTTCTATACATTAGAGCACGTTTCGCTGCAAGAAGGCCATGTGTATATGAAAAGAGAGCAGTTAGTGCAGCAAACGATGGAGTTGTTGAATAACCAAGAAACGTCTGTTACAGAGGAAGATGTTTTGCAATGCGCAGAAATGATGCAAGGAGAAGGCAAAATTATTATAGAAGATGATCGTATATATTTAGCCTCCTTGTATTATTCTGAAAAAGGTGTTGTAACCTCTATCAATCGTTTACTTGGCCAAGAAGAACTTCCTTCCTTTCCTGAATCGGAACTGTTGTTAACGCTTGGGAAAATTGAAGAGCAGTTCGGCGTGCAATACGCACCGCTTCAGCAAGAAGGTATTCAAACAGCTCTTCATGAGCCGATGATGATTTTAACGGGTGGACCTGGTACAGGAAAGACGACTGTTATTAAAGGGATTGTTGAAATGTATGCTTCTCTTAACGGTCTATCATTAGACCCAAAGGATTATAGTGATGACAATCCGTTCCCAATTCTATTAACAGCACCGACAGGAAGAGCGGCAAAGCGTATGAGTGAATCAACAGGATTACCTGCTTGTACAATTCATCGTCTCCTTGGATGGACACCAGAAGGATCGTTTCAACGTAATGAGCACGATCCTGTTAAAGGAAAATTACTTATTATTGATGAATTTTCTATGGTTGATATTTGGCTGGCGAATCAATTGTTCAAGTCATTGCCATCTAGTATTCAAGTCATCATCGTTGGCGATGAAGACCAATTGCCATCTGTCGGTCCTGGACAAGTGTTGAAAGATTTTTTGGAATCCAGTGTTATTCCGACAGTAAAGCTTACGGAAATTTATAGACAAGCAGAAGGTTCATCTGTCATTCAGCTTGCTCATGCGATTAAAAAAGGTATGTTACCTTCTGATGTGACGCAAAACAAGAAAGATCGTTCGTTTATTGCTTGCACAGGTACGCAAATTGTTGATGTTGTGAAGCAAGTATGTGAAAATGCAAAAATAAAAGGATTTAGTGCGCGCGACGTACAAGTGCTAGCTCCGATGTACAAAGGACCAGCCGGTATTAATACGTTAAATGAAGCACTGCAAGAAGTATTCAATCCGAAAAAAGAAAAAAGAAAAGAAATCGCATATGGCGAAGTTATATACAGGACTGGAGATAAAGTACTTCAACTTGTCAATCAGCCGGAAAGTCAAGTGTTTAACGGTGATATTGGTGAGATTGTGTCGGTGTTTTATGCAAAAGAAAACGTGGAACAACAAGATATGGTTGTTGTTTCTTTTGACGGTATCGAAGTGACCTACACGAAGGCGGATTTAAATCAAATTACACATGCATATTGTTGTTCAATCCATAAATCACAAGGAAGTGAATTTCCAATTGTAATTATGCCGGTTGTGAAAAGTTACTATCGTATGCTACGCCGCAATTTAATTTATACAGGGATTACACGTAGTAAAAAGTTTTTAATTATTTGCGGGGAAGAATCAGCGTTTCAATCTGGTGTAAATCGCCTTGATGATGCGCTCCGTCAAACGACATTATGTAATCGCCTGCAAGGAAAGACCGAAGCGATTGAAGTGATCACTGAGGAAGGTCTCGATGTGGAAAACATTTCACCGTATGATTTTATGTAGCGAGGTGAAATTATATAATGTAATGCAGTTCTTCTCATGTATAAACGTATACAGTTTGGACATAATGGCGTAATAGAATACGGGAGATTGTAAGGAGATGAACGTCATATGTTCAGTTGTCCAAACTGTAAAGGAAAAGATATTGGGAAAATTGGTGTGAATCAATATTATTGCTGGAACTGCTTTATTGAATTATCGATTTCAAAGGGGAAAATTCATACACATCAAGTCGAAGAAGACGGTTCATTAAGTTCTCTAGATGATTTGTTTGATGATAATGAACGGACAATCGGCTAATAAGGAGAGTGTTAACTTTGAAATTGCGCTCATCATTAATTGCATTAGGTATAGGAGCAGCGGCATATCAATATGCTCGTAAGCAAGATGTATTTTCAAAACGAAATATGAAAAGAGCACGTAAAATGCTTCGGTCCTATTTATAATTCACATTATACATGCGAGAAAGCTCCCTAATTTTAGGGAGCTTTCATTATGTACTTGTATAGAGATAAAACAGTCCGATTTGGGAGAAGAGATGAGAAAGTCCGTAGCAACCTAGTCCTAAAATACCATAGTGCCAAAGATGCCTGGCACGTTCTTGATTGGAAGAGGGAATGAAAAATCCCTTCCAAATGCCAATACCAATACATACCCATTCTAATAGCATACAAAGTGCGGAAAGACCAAGCATCAACCAAACCATTATATTCCCCCTAACTTTGTGGAACGAATTGGGATATTACTGCTTATTCATGCGTAATAGCGCGTGAAATTGTAATTGTTATGTTAAGTATATGTACCTTTCTACAAAACAGTTAGAATACCTACAAAAATATTACGGCATGGTAACGTTTTTTAATTTTTTACACATAACCTTCTCTATTTCTTTTCAAACTAAGAAATAGAGGAGGTTTTTCTGTTGAAGAATCTTAAAATTATTTGGATTTATCGGTTAGGTTTATTATTGCTGATTTTTTTATGTTTACTTGTTTTTTTGAAAATTAAGCCGTTGTGGGCACCGATTTTATTTGTGCTCAAGGTCGCAGTTACACCATTCTTCATTGCTTGCTTTATTGCCTATTTGCTGCATCCGCTTATTGAAAAATTACATGAAAAAGGTGTGCCGCGCACACTTGCTATTTTACTCATTTACATCCTTTTTTTTGGCGGTCTTGGATATGGTGTGTATAAAGGAACGCCGGCCATTATCACGCAGCTTCAAGAAATGAACGAACAATTCCCGCAATTTGTAAATATGTATGAAACGTGGACAGATGGAGTAAGAGAGCAAACCGAAAATTTTCCTGAGTTCGTGAATGAGAAAGTGAAGCAAATATTTGCAGGGATTGAAGGGAAGATACAAGCGCTTTTAAATAAAGTAATGAGTACAGCAAGAGGAATACTTGATTCTCTTCTTATCATTTTCTTAATTCCGTTTATCGTATTTTATATATTAAAAGACTACGGAGAGTTTTATCATATTTTTTGGAAAATCGTACCAGAAAAGTGGCGAAAGGATGGACAACAGTTAGCGAAAGAAATTGATAAGTCTCTTGGAAATTATATTCGCGGCCAATTATTTGTTTGTTTAATTTTAGGCGGGGTTTCGGCGCTAGCTTTTTGGTTTATCGGGATGAAATATCCACTGCTTTTAGGAATTATTGTTGGGGTCACTGATATTATCCCATATTTCGGCCCTATTTTAGGAGCGATTCCAACATTAATGATTGCTGCAACAGTATCGACGAATTTAGTTATTAAAGCTGGCATCGCGCTTGCGATTTTACAATTTGTTGAGAGTAATATACTATCTCCGTATATTGTAGGAAGATCGCTGCGGATGCACCCAGTTGTTATTATGCTTGCGTTGCTTATTGGCGGAGAAGTGGGCGGTCTTGTCGGGCTTTTATTATCCGTGCCGCTTTTAGCAATTCTTCGTACAATTATTGTACACGCTAAGCCGTTTTGGAAACATTGACAAATGGAAATGGATTCGCTACAATTTGGGCATATAGTATATGATAAATTGATGACGGAACGAGTATGTTACAGTCCATTTTGCAGAGAGAGGCTTCCTTAGGCTGTAAGAAGCTTCAGATGAAGGGTAACAGAACGCTATTCCTGAGAGCAGCTAATCACTGCCGTCGTGCCACGTTACGGCAACTTGAGGTGATGAAATATATGCATATGATTACAATGTGCAATCTAGCCGTCGTGTCTAAAAGTGAGACACTTCCGCTTTTTATTTCATAATCAGGGTGGTAACGCGAGTCAACTCTCGTCCCTGTTATAGGGGACGGGAGTTTTTTGTTTTCTAATTGAGTTTAATGGAGGAGGAAATACATATGAAACACTTAACAGGCGCACAAATTCGTCAAATGTTTTTAGATTTTTTCCAGGAAAAAGGACATGCAGTAGAACCGAGTGCATCATTAGTTCCGCACGAAGATCCATCTCTTTTATGGATTAACAGTGGTGTTGCAACGCTGAAAAAGTATTTTGATGGCCGCGTAATTCCGCAAAACCCACGCATTACAAATGCGCAAAAATCAATTCGTACAAACGATATTGAAAACGTAGGGAAAACAGCTCGTCACCATACATTCTTTGAAATGTTAGGGAACTTCTCAATTGGTGATTACTTCAAAGAAGAAGCAATCACATGGGCTTGGGAGTTTTTAACAAGTGACAAGTGGATTGGTTTCGATAAAGAATTACTATCTGTTACGATCCATCCAGAAGACGAAGAAGCATTTACGATTTGGCATGAAAAAATGGGTGTGCCAAAAGAGCGCATTATTCGTTTAGAAGAAAACTTCTGGGATATCGGTGAAGGCCCAAGTGGACCGAACACAGAAATTTTCTACGACCGCGGAGAAGCTTATGGCAATGATTTTAGTGACCCAGAATTATATCCAGGCGGAGAAAACGAGCGTTATTTAGAAGTATGGAACCTTGTGTTCTCACAATTTAACCATAACCCTGACGGTACGTATACGCCGCTTCCAAAGAAAAATATTGATACAGGTATGGGTCTTGAGCGTATGGTGTCAGTTGTACAAAACGTGCCAACGAACTTTGACACAGACTTATTTATGCCAATTATCAGCGCTACAGAAGCAATTTCAGGTGTGAAATATCGCGCTGGTAATCTAGAACAAGACACAGCATGTAAAGTAATCGCTGACCACATTCGTACAGTAACGTTTGCTGTTGGAGATGGAGCTCTTCCTTCAAACGAAGGCCGCGGTTATGTATTACGTCGTTTATTACGCCGCGCTGTACGTTATGCGAAGAAATTAAACATTAATCGTCCATTTATGTACGAATTAGTACCAGTAGTTGGGGAAGTAATGAAAGATTTCTATCCAGAAGTTCTTGAAAAGAAAGATTTTATTGCAAAAGTTGTGAAAAATGAAGAAGAGCGTTTCCATGAAACACTTCATGACGGCGAAACAATTTTAGCTGAAGTAATCGGTAAAGCAAGAGAAGCAAAATCAACGGTTATTTCTGGCGAAGATGCATTCCGTCTATATGACACATACGGATTCCCAATTGAGTTAACAGAAGAATATGCAGAAGAAGCTGGCATGACAGTTGATCATGAAGGTTTTGAAGCTGAGATGGAAAAACAACGTGAGCGTGCACGTGCAGCTCGTCAAGATGTTGATTCTATGCAAGTACAAGGCGGTGTTCTTGGTGAAATTAAAGTGGCGAGCGAATTTGTTGGCTACAATACTGTTGGAACAGAAAGTAACGTTGCTGCACTTGTGAAGAATGGTGAGTTCACAGATAGCTTACAAGCAGGTGAAGAAGGACAATTAATGTTAGATGTAACACCATTCTACGCTGAGAGCGGTGGACAAATTGCAGACCGTGGTTACCTTCTTGCTGATGGTGTAAAAGTACTTGTAAAAGATGTACAAAAAGCACCAAATGGTCAAAATTTACACAAAGTAGTGGTAGAAGAAGGAACATTAACGAAAGATGCAGCAGTAAAAACGTTAATCGATACGAAAAACCGCGCAGCAATCGTGAAAAACCATACAGCAACTCATCTTCTGCATCAAGCATTAAAAGATGTTCTAGGCGGACACGTAAACCAAGCTGGTTCTCTTGTAACATCAGAGCGCTTACGTTTTGACTTCTCTCATTTCGGTCAAGTACAAGCAGATGAACTTGAAAAAATTGAGCGTATTGTAAACGAGAAAATTTGGGAAAGTATCACAGTAGACATTTCTCAAAAAGCAATTGAAGAGGCAAAAGCGATGGGTGCAATGGCACTATTCGGTGAAAAATACGGAGATGTAGTACGCGTTGTACAAGTAGGCGATTATAGCTTAGAGCTTTGCGGTGGTTGTCATGTAGATAATACAGCATCTATCGGTATTTTCAAAATTGTTGCTGAATCTGGTATCGGAGCAGGAACGCGCCGTATTGAAGCAGTAACAGGAAAAGCTGCATACGAACTAATGAACGAACAAGTAGGTTTATTAAAAGAAGCAGCAAATAAAATGAAAACAAACTCAAAAGACATTTTAACAAGAGTAGATGGCTTATTTGCTGAAGTAAAACAACTGCAAAAAGAAAATGAATCTCTTGCAGCGAAATTAAGCAACATTGAAGCTGGTAACTTAACAGATGCAGTACGTACAATTGATGGTGTAAATGTACTTGCGACAAAAGTAAACGTTACAGATATGAACAATTTACGTACGATGATGGATGATTTAAAGAATAAATTACAATCTGCAGTTATCGTACTTACAGCTGTAAATGATGATAAAGTCAACATTCTTGCTGGTGTAACGAAAGATTTAATTGAACAAGGATACCATGCTGGTAAACTTGTGAAAGAAGTAGCTTCTCGTTGCGGCGGTGGCGGTGGCGGTCGTCCTGATATGGCACAAGCTGGTGGTAAAAACCCGGCACAAGTAGATGATGCACTGTCATTTGTAGAAGAGTACGTTAAATCTGTTTCAAAATAATGATATTGTAGTGTACAATGGTAGGGAGAAGGGATATCTTTCTCCCTATACCTAGTAAAGTGAGGTGCTTAAAATGGACGGATTCGATAAAACGATGAAGTTTAACTTCCAAGAAGAAAAACAAAATGTCCATGTCAATGACGTACTGTTAACTGTGTATGATGCACTTCAAGAAAAAGGATATAATCCGATTAATCAAATCGTCGGTTATTTATTAAGTGGTGATCCAGCATACATACCTCGTCATAAAGATGCTCGCAATATTATTCGTAAGCTAGAACGTGATGAATTGATTGAGGAGCTTGTTAAGTCTTACTTGAAACATCATCGTGAGGAGTAGTTTATGCGTATATTAGGTTTAGATGTTGGTACAAAAACAGTCGGCGTTGCAATAAGCGATGAGATGGGCTGGACAGCACAAGGTTTAGAAACGATTAAAATTAATGCAGAAAGAGGCGAGTTTGGTTTTAATCGTATTTCTGAATTAGTAAAACAGTACAATGTGGACAAGATAGTAGTAGGATTGCCTAAGAACATGAATGGTACAATCGGTCCGCGCGGCGAAGCTTGCCAGCAATTTGCGGAAAGCTTGGGTGAACTCGTGCAATTAGAGGTTGTACTGTGGGATGAACGTCTGTCAACAATGGCAGCGGAGCGCTTGCTCATTTCGGCAGATGTAAGCCGAAAAAAACGAAAGCAAGTCATTGATAAGATGGCGGCTGTCGTAATTTTACAAGGATATTTAGATAGTAAATAAGAGGTGACCATGATGGAAGAAAATCAAATTACAATTGTTGACGAAAAAGGTAACGAACATCTATGTGAAATTATTTTCACTTTTGATGCTGAAAAATTCGGGAAAAAATCTTACGTAGTATTCTCACCAATCGGTGAAGTTGACGAAGATGGCGATCCAATTTATGATGCAATGGCTTTTGAGCAAAACGAAGATGAGTCTGGTGGTACATTACTTCCAATCGAATCAGAAGAAGAGTGGGAAATGGTACAAGAAATGTTTAACACTCTTGCTGAAGAAGAAGGCGAAGAAGCGTAATAAGGTAAATGACAAACTGATTTCATATTGAAATCAGTTTGTTTGCTTTATAAGGTACTATATATGCTAATTAAAAATCCGACATAAATTTTAGTGGGGCGAGAACATCTGGCCATGTATAGAAGCGGTCAGTGCCTTTTCCTGCCACATGCGATGTTGAAAACAAAGGGAGAAAGCAAGTGGCGGGCATGTTTTACCCCGCTATTCGTGGGCAGTAATACTCCCACCTCAAAATTCGGCGAAAGCATTGTCCAGCTCCAGCGGCTAGAATCTCCGGTCGTTTCGCCCCCTCAGACGAGGCAAAAAGCGCCTCTCTGTCAGGGGCGTGGGCGTCCTGCGATTCTGAGCGAGCCGCTTCCGCTTTTCTTAAGAAGTTAGGTGGGAGATAAACTGCCCTTAAAAGCCCGATTGGTGAGGGCTGATAATCAGTGGGGGATGAAGAAAATCCCCACTGATTAAAGTTTCACTTTATTCTGCGTGGCAGCAACTTAGATGTCGAAAAATTAAAATGCATGATGAATGATTTTTGTCGAAAGCGTACAATTATTTGTAGTATAATAATACAGATTGTAGAAAAAAGGAAAACATGTCTACGAATAGACATGTTTTTTAATATTCCGTAGATTTTGTATAGGGTATACCGGTGCAGTCTATAATGGGGAGTAAGGAGGAAGTGCGGTAGTGGATCAAAGAAAAACGAAAAAACTAAGACGAGTGATTACGGTTATTTTCATCGCGTTACTTGTTGTATGCGGTGGTGCATATATGTATGTTACATCAGCTTTAAAACCACTAAATACAGCAAGTAAACAGGAAATTGAAGTGGAAATTCCAAAAGGTTCTTCTATCAGTAAGATTGGAGAGATTTTAGAAGACAAAGGAATTGTGAAAAACGGGACTATATTTAGTTTTTATGTAAAAATGAAATCTAAAAATTTACAAGCTGGTACATATTTGTTAAACCCATCGATGAATGTAGAGGGAGTAATAGCAGAAATGTCATCAGGTAATGTGCATCGTCCAGTTGTTTATAAAGTAACAATTAAAGAAGGCGCACAAGTGGTTGAAATTGCAGATACAATTGCAAAGGAATTGAAGTGGAAAAAAGAAGATGTTGTCCGCCAACTAAACGATAAAGCATTTGTACAAAAATTACAGAAGAAATACCCTACTCTATTAACAGATAAAATTTATGATGCAAATATTAAATACCCATTGGAAGGATATTTATATCCAGCAACATATCCTTTTTATAAAAAGGACCTAACGTTAGAGGAAATTATTATTCCAATGTTAGAGAAAACAAACAAGCTCATTGTTGAAAATGAACAGAAGATGAAAGAGAAAAATTGGGATGTTCATCAATTATTAACGTTGTCTTCACTTATTGAAGAAGAAGCGACAGGTTATACGGATCGTCAAAAAATTGCAAGCGTGTTCTATAATCGTTTAGTGAAAGGAATGCCTTTGCAAACAGACCCAACAGTGTTATACGCATTAGGGAAGCATAAAGAGCGTGTATTATACGATGATTTAAAAGTAAACTCTCCGTATAATACATACGTTATAAAAGGATTACCAGTTGGACCAATTTCGAATTCTAGTGTAAAATCAGTACAAGCAGCACTTGAACCTGAAAAAACAGACTATTATTATTTCTTAGCAGCGCCAAATGGCCAAGTGTACTATGCGAAGACATTAGAAGAACACAATGCGTTAAAACAAAAATATATTATACAAAAGCAATCGTAAATTTTTTGAGGGAAGCGAGAAAAATTCGCATATCCCTCTTTTTTATGATAAAATATAGCGGGTTAAAAACTGGTAGAAGAATCGTTTTTAATATAGAAACGGGACGTACAAGCTAAGGATAGAGCGGGCTTGTACTTTTCTTTCCACATAGAGACAATATTCTTTTTTACTTCTCCATGCGATAAGGAGGACTATCAATGGAGCAACAAGATGTAGTTTGTGAATATTTGCTGTCTTTTATCGATCCGAAAGATGAGCTCATTCTTGAAATGGAACAGTATGCACGTGAGCAACATGTACCAATTATGGATCGTCTTGGCATGGAATTTATGTTGCAATTTTTGCGCTTAATTGGGCCAAAGAGCATATTAGAACTTGGTACAGCAATTGGATATTCTAGCATTCGCATGATGCAAGCTATTCCAAATTCAAGCATTGTGACAGTAGAGCGAAATGCAGATCGATATGAAAAAGCACTTGAATATATAAATCGTTCCTTAGTAAAAGAGCGCATTTCTCTTATCTTTGGAGATGCTTTAGAAACAGGGGACCAAGTAAAAGAACATGGCACATTTGATGTTATTTTTATTGATGCGGCAAAAGGACAATATCGTCGCTTTTTCGATATCTATGAGCCGTTATTAAATCCTGGCGGTGTCATCATTTCAGATAATGTACTATATCACGGTCTTGTGACGACAAAGGAACATATTGAAAATAGACGTACACGCGGTTTAATTAGACGAATTAAAACGTATAACGAGTGGCTCATGAATCATGAAGGATATGATACAACCATTTTCCCAATTGGTGACGGAGTAGCAGTGAGTAAAAAGAAAGGGTGACAAGCAATGAAAAAACCTGAATTGTTAGTAACGCCAAAAACAGTGGCAGATATCGAACCACTTGCAAAAGCAGGCGCAGATGCAGTAATGATTGGTGAACAAGAGTTTGGCTTACGTTTAGCCGGCGAATTTTCTCGCGAAGATGTAAAAGAAGCAGTAGCGATTGCACATGAAAATAATATGAAAGTATATATCGCAATGAATGCGATGTTCCACAATGAGAAAGTAGAAGCATTAAAAGATTACGTTTCATTTTTACAAGAAGTAAACGTAGATGCGGTTGTATTTGGAGATCCAGCTGTACTAATGACAGTGCGTGAAGTTGCACCAAATATGAAAATGCACTGGAATACAGAAACAACAGCAACGAACTGGTTTACATGTAACTATTGGGGACGAAAAGGTGCAAAACGTGCCGTTCTTGCCCGCGAGTTAAGTTTAGATGAAATTGTGGAATTAAAAGAAAGTGCAGAAGTTGAAGTGGAAGTACAAATTCACGGAATGACATGCATGTTCCAATCAAAGCGTTCTTTAGTAGGAAACTACTTTGAATATCAAGGCCGTGAGATGGAAATTGAAAAGAAGAAATACGAAGAAAACATATTTTTACATGATCAAGAACGTAATAATAAATATCCAATTTATGAAGATGCAAATGGCACTCACATTATGAGTCCGAACGATATTTGTTTTATCGACGAATTAGATGAGTTAATTGATGCTGAAATCGATAGTTTAAAAATTGATGGTGTATTAAAGAGCTCAGACTACATTGTGGAAGTAACGAAGAAATATCGTAAGGCTATTGATTTATGTGTAGAAGATCGCGATGCGTATTATGACGTAAAAGACGACTTATATAAAGAAATCGAAGAAATCCAACCGGTAAATCGTCCATTAGATACGGGATTCTTCTTTAAAGAAACGGTTTATTAAAAAGGAGGTTCAGCATATGACAGTCAAAGAAATTTCACGTGTGATTGACGGAAAACGTGTGATTGTGAAGAAACCTGAGTTATTAATACCCGCTGGTAACTTAGAGAAATTAAAAGTAGCTATCCATTACGGTGCAGATGCTGTATATTTAGGTGGACAAGAATTTGGTCTTCGTTCAAATGCAGGCAACTTTACGCTAGAAGAAATGGCAGAAGGCGTTGAATTTGCGAAAAAATATGGTGCGAAAATATATGTAACGACAAATATCTTTGCTCATAATGAAAATATGGATGGGTTAGAAGAATATTTAAAAGGGATTGAAAAAGCTGGTGTAACGGGGATTATTGTTGCAGATCCACTTATTATTGAGACGTGTAAACGCGTTGCGCCTTCTGTTGAAGTGCATTTAAGTACACAACAATCATTATCCAACTGGAAAGCAGCGCAGTATTGGAAAGAAGAAGGCTTACATCGTCTTGTACTGGCTCGTGAAGTAGGATATGAAGAAATGAAGGAAATTAAAGAGCACGTTGATATTGAAATTGAAGCATTCGTCCACGGTGCAATGTGTATTGCATATTCTGGAAGATGTACGTTAAGTAATCATATGACGGCACGTGACTCTAACCGTGGTGGTTGCTGTCAGTCTTGTCGCTGGGATTATGACCTAATTCAAACAGTATCACAACATAAAGAAGCAGAAGAACTTCCTTTATTTAAGGAACAAGATGCTCCGTTTGCAATGAGTCCAAAAGACTTAAACCTTATTTTATCGATTCCGAAAATGATCGAAATTGGGATTGACAGCTTAAAAGTAGAAGGGCGCATGAAATCCATTCACTACGTTGCAACTGTTGCAACTGTATACCGTAAAGTAATTGATGCATATTGCGAGGATCCAGACAACTTCGAGTTTAAACAAGAATGGTTAG
Source organism: Bacillus sp. UNC322MFChir4.1 (assembly GCF_000746135.1). Classification (NCBI taxonomy): domain Bacteria; kingdom Bacillati; phylum Bacillota; class Bacilli; order Caryophanales; family Bacillaceae; genus Bacillus; species Bacillus sp. UNC322MFChir4.1. Next base: position 19,375 of record NZ_JQKQ01000040.1, on the reverse strand, counting down.
AAGAGCTTGATAAATGCGCAAATCGTGATACAGCTCCTGCATTCTTTGAAGGAGTTCCAGGGCACTTAGAACAAATGTATGGAAATCATAGTAAGAAAACAACGTATGATTTTGCTGGTTTAGTGTTAGATTATAATGAAGAAACAGGCATTGTGACAGTAGAGCAGCGTAACCACTTCAAGCCGGGTCAGGAAGTGGAGTTCTTTGGACCAGAAATTGAAAACTTTACACAAACGGTGGAAAAAATTTGGGATGAGGATGGAAACGAATTAGATGCAGCGAGACATCCGCTGCAAATCGTGAAATTCAAAGTGGATCGACCAGTGTATGTGAACAACATGATGCGAAAAAGCATACTTCAATAAGAAAGAGTGATAGTTGAATGGGGACGAACAAGCCTGTTGTAATTGGAATTGCTGGTGGTTCAGGTTCAGGTAAGACGAGTGTAACAAAAGCAATTTTTGATCAATTTCAAGGTCATTCTATTTTAATCTTAGAGCAAGATTATTATTACAAAGATCAAAGCCATTTGCCGATGGAAGAGCGTTTAAAAACAAATTATGATCATCCATTAGCATTTGATAATGACTTGTTAATTGAGCACTTGCAGCAGTTGCTGGAGTATAAGTCAATTGAGAAGCCAGTATATGATTATACATTGCATACACGTTCGGAAGAAATTATTCCAGTAGAACCGAAAGATGTAATTATTTTAGAAGGGATTCTTATTTTAGAAGACCCGCGTCTTTGCGATATAATGGACATTAAAGTGTTTGTTGATACAGATGCTGACCTTCGCATCTTACGTCGTATGCAGCGCGACATTAAGGAACGCGGTCGTACGATGGACTCTGTTATTGAACAATATGTAAATGTTGTGCGTCCAATGCACAATCAATTTATTGAGCCTTCTAAGAAATTTGCGGATATTATTATCCCAGAAGGTGGACAAAATCATGTTGCAATCGATATTATGGTCACAAAAATCGCAACAATTCTTGAAGAAAAAGTGAATTTGTAATAGCATAGTAAAAGATATTCGATAGGAAGGGATTTTCTCCCTTTTTATCGAATACAATGAAACATGCAAACCTCACCCACATCTAGGTGAGGGCATATTTATATTAGCTTTCTATACATATCTTCTTGATATAAGAAAGAAATAAGAACATACGGGGTTGTATGTGACAACTCCGCTAGTGCTGCGTGTACTAGAAACTTCCGCTATTTCATAAGGCGGGGGAGTTTTCATAAGGAACTCCTCTTTTTTCGGGGGATCGGTATATAAAAGGAGTGGAAAACATGGCAACAGAAAAAACATACCCTATGACACTTGAGGGAAAACAAAAATTAGAGCATGAACTTGAACAATTAAAAACAGTAAGACGTAAAGAAGTTGTAGAACGTATTAAAATTGCGCGCAGCTTCGGTGATCTTTCTGAGAACTCTGAGTACGATGCAGCAAAAGATGAGCAAGCTTTCGTAGAAGGTCGTATTACACAGCTTGAAAACATGATTCGCAATGCGGTTATTATTGAAGATAACGGTGAAGCCTCTACGGTTGTAACGTTAGGTAAAACGGTAATATTCAAGGAATTACCAGATGGAGAAGAAGAAGCATATACAATCGTTGGTAGCGCGGAAGCAGATCCATTTGAAGGTAGAATTTCTAATGATTCTCCAATCGCAAAAAGCTTATTAGGTAAGCAAATTGGCGAAAAAGTTGCAATTCAGACTCCAGGTGGAGAAATGCAAGTAGAGATCGTCTCTGTAAAATAATAAAAAAGGTTCACTCCGAGGAGTGAACCTTTTTTATTTATCCCCCATTTCAAGATTCACAGTACCAAGTTTTATATCAAATAGTGTGATCAATAAAGTGAAACTTTAATCAGTGGGGGTTTTCTCCATTCCCCACTGATTATTAGTTGAACCAATCGGGCTTTTACGGGCAGTTTATCTCCCGCCTAACTTCTTAAGAAAAGCGGAAGCGGCTCGTTTAGAATCGCAGGACGCCCACGCCCCTGACAGAGAGGCGCTTTTTGCCTCGTCCGAGGGGGCGAAACGGCCGGAGATTCTAGCCGCTAGAGCTGGACAATGCTCTCGCCGAATTTTGAGGTGGGAGTATTACTGCCCGTTAATGCGGGATAAAAAATGAAGGTGGGACTATCCTTGAAGGAATTGTTATTTTATCCGACAGAATATGACAATATAAGGACTTTCATTCTGATATTATAGTTGAAGAATTTCTTTACGTTTTGAAGTGTAAAGGAATTTTAAAGGGGATAGGAAAGAGGGGAAGTTTATGAACAAAAAATTATTTGTAGCACTTACTTGTGGTGTTATGATGACAGGATTAGCTGCATGTGGATCTAATGATAAAACAAGTGCATCAAATGAATCGAAACCGAAGCAAGAAGAAAAAAAGGAAGAGGCGTCTGCATCTTCAAAAAATTCGACTAGCGAAAAGGGAAAACAAGAATTAGGAAAAGAACAAAAGAGAGAGAAATTTGAAGATTTCGATCCAGAATATCAGTTAGCTATTGTAATGAGAATGTTTCAAGATGTAACGATCAAGTATGATTATGCGATTGGTAATCCAGAGTATTTGTTAAAGGGTACAATGGATCAAAAGACAATAGATGATATGAAGAAGATGTTACAAGAGCAGGCAAAGAATAATGATAAGCTTTTCAAAGATGAAGTGAATCAAGCGTTTACTTTTTTAAAACAATCTAAAATAAGTAATAAAGGTGAAATCCAAAAGCTAATTGACGCAGAAAATAATTATTTAAAGATAGTAGACAAAATGATTGTATGTATTGATTCTGTAACGGTTGAAAACGCAAGTGAAAAAAGAAATGAAATGAATGCTTTACATTCGGAATATTTAAAAGCAGCAACTCAAGTAACAGCTACTTCAATTGAGGCTGCAAAAAATTCAGGAATAAATGAAGAGGACTATAAAACGATTCTTAAGAAATTTTTAAAGATGCCAAAAGATCAATAAAAACTATATAAGAAAAATAAAAACGCTAATAATAGCTTGTTTTGTATAAAAGGAACGGCCCCTCGTCTAAACTGAAAAGACGAGGTGTTTTTTTATGAAAATCAGGCGGAGAATGATTATCATCTTAGTATGTTTTATGTCCATTCTATTATTACTAATTGGTAGGTTGGTGCAAATACAGCTTATAGCTACTGAGTCATTTACAGATAGACATATTAATTTAATAGAACAGAGTGTTAACCAGCGTACACAAGCAGTCACAGTGGACGCTGGCAGGGGACGTTTTATTGATCGGAATGGAGAAAATCTTGGAGAAGAAAGATATCCAGTTTTAGTTGTTTTTCCATTTTTACAAATAAACAATGATATGTTAGAGAAAATAGCCCATATAATTGGTGTATCTCGCAAAGATATTCAAGTGCAGATGAAAAGTAGAAATAAACCATTTATATTTCAAAAAGATGATCGTCCTTTTCCGTTAACAAAAGAACAAATGGAAAAGGTGAACCGTACCGGTATGTTAGGTATGGTAGCAACCGAAGTAAGAATGCAACGAAGCCGAGAAGCAGAGCACTTAATCGGTGTAGTCGGAGAAAATGAGAAAGAATATAAAAAGCGTTATGAGAAATTAAAAAAGTTACCTAGCAAAACGCCCATCGGTATTTCTGGATTACAGCAGTCATTTGATGAATTTTTAATGACTGACGGTGAAACGAAAGTGCTGTATCAAATAGATAGGCAAGGGGAGCCGATTTTGGGAGACCGTGCGAAATATATCGCGCCTGGAAACCCCTTTTATCCAGTTACAGTTCAAACAACAATAGACAAATGGTTGCAACTAAAAGCAGAAGAACTCGTGGAAAAGTATGGGTTGCAAAAGGGTGGATTAGTATTATTGGATGTACAGGCGAGTGAAATTGTAGCAATGGTGAGTAAACCATCGTTACATACAAATAGCAAGGAAGCATATAAGCGCGGGGCAAGTAATCAAATGCTTATTCCGCACTTTCCCGGATCTGTTTTTAAAACAGTTATTGCAGCAGCTGCTATTGAAGAAGGAATACTTAAAGCAAAACGAAAATTTGACTGCAATAGGGACTTATACGGAGAAGGGCAAGCTGATCAGCTGATGGGAACGCTATCGTTTACAGAAAGCTTTGCACGCAGTTGTAATCGTACGTTTGCAGAGCTTGGACGTGAGCTATTACAAAAAGATAGAATGGCGATTGAGAAGTATGTGGAAGCGTTAGGGGCGTCTAAAAGTGTTGGATGGGAAGGGGATGTTTTTCATACGACTGCATTTCGGCAGCTTATAGAGGAAAAAGAGGGAACGATTTGGTGCGATGAAAGAGATAAAAACGTTCGTAAAGCAATTGCACAAACGGCAATCGGTCAAAAGGACGTTCGCTTATCACCGCTAGCTGTTGCGAATATGATGGCAACCATTGCAAGGGGCGGTGAAAAGAAAGAGGTTAAAGCTGTTCGGGACATTACATATAAAAATGGAACGAAAGTATTTCATTTTGAAGATCATGTATTACGAGGAAAAACACTGAAAAGAAATACGATTAAGAAAGTGCAGCAATTGCTAAGAAGCGTTGTAACAGCACCGAATGGTACGGGATCTGTATATCAATCATTACCGTTTTCAATAGCAGGAAAATCAGGAACTGCGCAAACAGGGAAAGAGAATTATGAAAATCGTTGGTTTGCTGGTTATTTTCCGTATGAAAATCCTCGGTACGCGTTAGTTGTCGTTGATTTAGAAACGAATAGGAAAGACAACGTAGTCACACGTATTTTTACTGATTATGTAAAGGCGATTGCTACGTGGGAACAATAGCGAAAGTGATAAGAAATATTTTCATTTTGTGAAAAAGTGGTCCTACTCCTTCAACCTTTTTGCATTTGATGTTACAATAACAAGTATGAAAATTGTCATGGAGGTTTGAGTAATGGCAGGAGGAACTAGATTTCAAAAAAAACAACAAAGGCGTCGCCAAAATGGTGTATTGAATATTGCAATTGGTATCGTGCTATTAGCGGTAGTAATTGTAGCATATCAATTATTCTTTACTTCTGATAATACAGAGCAGGCTGCTTCTAGTGATAAAAAAGTAACGCAGCAAACTGAGAAAGAAAAAGAAGCCGCGAAAAAGAATGAAAAAGAAGAAGCTGCTAAGAAGAAAGAAGAAGCGAAAGTAGCGGAAGAAAAGAAAAAAGAAGAAGAAGCTAAGAAGAAAGCGGAAGAAGAAGAGAAGGCAAAAGAGAACGAAAAAGTATCCGCAGAGAAAACAATTGCACAAGCGAAAGAAGCATATACAAAACCAGCTTGGAAACCAGTTGGTACTGAGCAAGGACAATCACCAGCAATGACGTTTAAGCAAGGAACATCAGACTGGAATGAAATGAGAAAAGCGATTGCGTATGCAATTGATATCCCAGAAGATCAGTTGGTAATTCAACGTATTGGAAATAACGGAAAACAGAAAGCATACGGTAACGTACGAGATAAACAAACAGGAAACAAATATTATGTAAATATTGATTGGGTAGAGAATGAGGGCTGGAAACCAACGCTTGTTCAAACCCTGAACTAAAAAGGAGAGAGGTCATAGAGCCTCTCTCTTTTTTAGCGCAATTTTTTCAATTTAAAGTGAACAACAGCGCTATAATATGGTCGTTTGCTTTCGGGATCCATCATCATTTGATGTGAAACGTGATGTACTTCTAGCATAAGTGCCTTATTATTATCAATTTGTTCATTGATTTTCTTTTCTAGCAATGCTAAGCTAGCTGCCTCAAAAAACTCAACTTTATCTTCTATCATTTCGAATGTAAACGACATGAGGAACACCTCTTTCTGCATGTTCATAGTATAGTTTATCAAAGAAAACTGAGAAATACCATGTGCATTTTTGTTGACTTTTTAACGGATAAGGAATATTATACTGATAAATCCGATAAGAAAAAGGGGAATTTTCTATGGGAACAGAATTTAATGAACTATTTGATCAATGGGCTCATACGTACGATTCTTTCGTACAGGGTGAAGATATACAATATAAAGAAGTTTTCGCTCATTATGAGGAGATTTTAGAGGATGTAGTAAATAAATCTTTTGGTAATGTTTTAGAATTTGGCGTTGGTACTGGTAATTTAACAAATAGATTATTAACTGCTGGTCGTGCTGTTCACGGTATAGAGCCATCAAAAGAAATGCGTACAATTGCTAAGCAAAAGCTTCCGAAAGAAGTATCGATTACAGAAGGTGATTTCTTGAACTTTGTCACTCCTTCGCATGTGGATACAATCGTTAGCACATATGCTTTTCATCACCTAGTTGATGAAGAAAAAAATGTAGCGATTGCGAAGTATGGTCAACTGCTAAATAAAGGTGGTAAAATAGTGTTTGCTGACACGATATTTGTAAATCAGGAAGCATATGATAAAACTGTTGAATATGCGCAACAGCGAGGATTTCATGAGTTAGCAAATGATTTACAAACGGAATATTATACGCGTATTCCAGTCATGCAATCTATTTTTGAAAATAATGGCTTTCACGTCACCTTTACTCGTATGAATCATTATGTTTGGGTAATGGAGGCGACGAAGCAATAGAAAGAGGGATTAGATTGAGAATTGCTGTAATTGGAGCAATGGAAGAAGAAGTACGTATTTTACGTGACAAGTTAGAACAAGCAGAAACAGAAACAGTTGCGGGTTGTGAATTTACGAAAGGTACATTAGCAGGACATGAAGTAATCTTGTTGAAATCTGGTATCGGTAAAGTAAATGCAGCAATGTCCACGACAATTTTATTAGAACGTTATCAGCCGGAAAAAATTATTAATACAGGTTCAGCTGGTGGGTTCCATCATTCTTTAAATGTAGGCGATGTTGTCATTTCAACAGAAGTTCGTCATCATGACGTAGATGTAACAGCATTTAACTATGAATACGGTCAAGTACCAGGAATGCCAGCAGGATTTCCAGCAGATGAAGAACTAGTTGCATTAGCTGAAAAATGTATGCAAACAGCAGAAGGAATTCAAGTTGTTAAAGGTATGATTGCAACAGGAGATTCTTTCATGAGCGACTCAAACCGCGTTGCATTTATTCGTGAGAAGTTTACTGATCTGTATGCAGTAGAAATGGAAGCGGCAGCAGTTGCACAAGTATGTTATCAATATAAAGTGCCATTTGTTATTATTCGTGCACTTTCTGATATTGCTGGTAAAGAATCGGATGTTTCGTTTGAGCAGTTTTTAGATCAAGCAGCTCTTCATTCCACAAACTTTATTGTAAACGTATTAGAAGAATTAAAGTAATGTAGCAAAAAGGCAACTGTTTCATATATAGATAATACATACAGTTGCTTTTTTCTTTTAAGGGGTTAGGTGAGGAGGAAATACGATGAAAGTGTATCGCAGTGTTCACGACCTAATCGGACATACACCGCTCGTTGAGATTACGCGCTTTTTACTCCCGGAAGGTGTTCGGATTTTTGCAAAGCTTGAATTTTTCAATCCAGGTGGAAGTGTGAAAGATCGATTAGGACGAGAATTAATTAAGGATGCTCTTGCCAAAGGGCTTGTAAAGCCAGGGGGAACCGTTATTGAACCGACTGCTGGCAATACAGGAATCGGACTGGCACTGGCAGCAATTGAACATGATTTGCATGTTATCGTTTGCGTTCCAGAAAAATTTAGTATTGAAAAACAAGAACTTATGAAAGCTCTTGGGGCAACAATTGTTCATACACCAACGTCACAAGGAATGACAGGTGCTATTGTAAAAGCAGAAGAACTTTTAAAAGAAATTCCAAATTCGTATTCTCCATGTCAATTTGCAAATGAAGCAAATCCACGTGCATACTATAAAACATTAGGGCCTGAACTGTGGGAGGCACTAGATGGACATATTGATATATTTGTCGCTGGTGCTGGAACCGGCGGAACCTTTATGGGGACAGCGTCATATTTGAAAGAGCAAAATCAACAAATTAAAACAGTCATTGTTGAACCAGAAGGCTCTATTTTAAATGGTGGCGAAGCTGGTTCTCATGAGACAGAAGGAATTGGGCTTGAGTTTATACCACCATTTCTTAATCCAACATATTTTGATGATATTCATACGATTTCGGATCGTGATGCTTTTTCTCTTGTGAAACAACTGGCGCAAAAAGAAGGGCTCCTCGTTGGCAGTTCTTCGGGGGCAGCACTACATGCAAGCTTATTAGAAGCTGAGAAAGCAAAGCCAGGAACAAACATTGTAACAATTTTCCCAGATAGCAGCGAACGCTATTTGAGTAAGAACATATACAAAGGATGGGAATAAAATGAGAACAAAAACAAAGTTAATTCATGGTATTCATATCGGAGAACCCTTAACTGGATCGGTAACGGTACCGATTTATCAAACGAGTACGTACAAACAAGAAGGGGTAGGAAATCATAAAGGGTATGAATATTCACGTACTGGAAATCCGACTCGTTCAGCTCTTGAAGAAACAATTGCTGTTCTTGAAAATGCTCATGCAGGATTTGCATTTGGATCAGGTATGGCAGCAATTACAGCAGTAATGATGCTTTTCTCTAAAGGAGATCACGTTGTTTTTACGGATGATGTATACGGTGGAACGTACCGCATCATGTCGAAAGTATTAAATCGCTTTGGTATTGAACATACATTTGTTGATACAACAAACTTAGAAGAAGTAAAAGAAGCGATTCTTCCAAATACAAAGGCTATCTATATTGAAACACCGACAAATCCGCTTTTAAAAATTACGGATATGAAACAAATTGCAGCACTTGCTAAAGAACGAGGCTTATTAACAATTGTTGATAATACATTTATGACACCGTATTGGCAAACACCAATTTCACTTGGTGCAGATATTGTCCTTCATAGTGCAACAAAATATTTAGGCGGTCATAGTGATGTTGTTGCTGGGGTAGTAGCTGTAAATAACGCAGAGTTAGCAGAAGATCTTCACTTTGTACAAAACTCAACAGGTGGTATTTTAGGACCACAAGATAGCTTTTTATTACTACGTGGTTTAAAAACATTAGGAGTGCGTATGGAAGAGCATGAAGTAAATGCTCGTGCAATTGCTGAGTTTTTACAAAATCATCCGAAAGTAAATAAAGTGTATTATCCAGGACTTAGCACTCACCATAACCATGACTTAGCAGCAGAACAAGCAAATGGCTTCGGTGCAATTATTTCATTTGATGTAGATAGTCAAGAAACATTAAACACTATACTTGAAAAAGTACAATATTTTACACTTGCTGAAAGTTTAGGAGCAGTAGAAAGCTTAATTTCTATTCCTTCGCAAATGACACATGCTTCTATTCCAGCAGAGCGCCGTGCGGAACTAGGAATTACAGATACATTAATTCGTATTTCAGTTGGAATTGAAGACGGAGAAGATTTAATTGAAGATTTAGCACGAGCGTTAGCATAAGGGAACAAGCACTATATGTATATAAGTTAACAAACGACATAAAAACCTTTTTCTTTTTATAGGAGGATGAGAGCATCTGGCCGTGCATAGGAGCGGTCAGGGCCTTTTCCTACAACATGCCATGATTTTAAACAAAAGAGCAAGCAAGTGAAAGTGATGGTATAATCTGGATTCCGTGGTTTATATGTTGAAACATTAAACCAGATTTATATAGAAGTAGTGTTTGTTATTCTATTTTTCAAGCTTTGTAATGCGACCTTTTAAGTTTGTGAAACTTTTCACAAATTAGACACACACATATATAAATATCTAGTGTATAGTAAAAATATAAAGAGAGATGCTTCACACATAATCATGTGAAACATTTCACAAATAATAAAAAATTCATGTAGAAAAGGTAGTTCTATTTTTTTAAGCTAATAGGGACATATTTGGACCCCAAGGGACTTTATGAGTCCAACAGCAGAATAGGAGGAAATTACATGGTAGTCAAAGAGAAAGTTGTAAATGAAATGCAAGAAGTTACAGGAATGATTGAGACGTTAGTAAAGAAAGGTCAAAAAGCTTTACATGCATTAGAAGGTTTTACACAGGAACAAATTGATAAAATTGTACATGAAATGGCACTTGCGGGTGTGGATCAACATATGCCGCTTGCGAAAATGGCTGTTGAAGAAACGGGCCGCGGTGTGTATGAGGATAAATGTATTAAAAATATTTTCGCAACTGAATATATTTGGAATAGTATAAAAAATGATAAAACAGTGGGGATTATTCGTGAGGATCCACATGAGGAAGTAATAGAAATTGCAGAGCCGGTCGGTGTAGTTGCTGGGGTAACGCCAGTAACAAATCCAACATCAACAACGATGTTTAAAGCAATTATTGCGATAAAAACGAGAAACCCAATTATTTTTGCATTCCACCCTTCAGCGCAGCAATGTTCTATCGCAGCTGCAAAAACAGTGTACGATGCTGCAGTGAAAGCTGGTGCACCAGAGAACTGTATTCAATGGGTTGAAAAGCCTTCTGTTGAGGCAACAAAACAATTAATGAATCATGAAGGTGTAGCGCTTGTTTTAGCAACTGGAGGAGCAGGCATGGTGAAATCAGCATATTCTACTGGTAAACCAGCTCTAGGAGTAGGACCAGGTAACGTTCCATGCTATATGGAAAAATCAGCGAACGTGAAACGTGCTGTAAATGATGTGATTTTATCGAAAACGTTTGATAACGGTATGATTTGTGCTTCTGAACAAGCGATTATTGTGGACAAAGAAATCTATAATGATGTGAAACAAGAAATGATCGCAAATAATTGTTACTTTGTGACAGAAGAGGAACGAAAAAAATTAGAGAAGCTTGTTATTAATGAGAATACATGTGCAGTAAATAGTGATATTGTTGGGAAATCCGCACATTACATTGCAGCATTAGCAGGGATTACAGTGCCTGAAGATACAAAGATGATTGTAGCTGAAATTAAAGGAGTCGGTGCAGCTTATCCGTTATCTCGTGAAAAATTAAGTCCAGTATTAGCTTGTATAAAAGCGAGTTCATTAGAAGATGGATTACAGCATTGTGAAAATATGTTAGAGCTTGGCGGATTAGGGCATTCTGCTGTCATTCATTCTACAAATAAAGAAGTACAAAAACAGTTTGGACTACGTATGAAAGCATGTCGTCTTATTATAAATGCTCCGTCAGCACAAGGCGGAATTGGTGATATATATAACGCTTTCATTCCATCGCTTACACTTGGATGCGGATCATACGGAAAGAACTCTGTTTCTCAAAACGTAACGGCAACACATTTAATGAACGTAAAGAGACTTGCAAATAGAAAAAAGAATATGCAGTGGTTCAAGTTGCCGCCAAAAATTTATTTTGAAAAACACGCTACGCAATATTTAGCAAGTATGCCGAACATTTCACGCGCATTCATTGTAACAGATCCTGGAATGGTGCAGCTTGGGTATATTGATGTAGTGACGCATTATTTAGCTCAACATAGAAATGATGTAAAAGTAGAAATATTCTCTGAAGTAGAACCAGATCCGTCAGATGAAACTGTATTTAAAGGTGCAGAAATGATGAGAAGCTTCAAACCGGACGTTATTATTGCTCTTGGTGGCGGATCAGCGATGGATGCAGCAAAAGGAATGTGGCTATTTTATGAGCACCCAGAAACAGAATTCTTTGGTATAAAACAAAAGTTTTTAGATATTAGAAAACGTACATGTAAATATCCAAAACTAGGAGATAAGGCGCAGTTTGTTGCGATTCCGACAACATCTGGAACAGGTTCAGAAGTGACACCATTTGCGGTTATTACAGATAAAAAGAACAATATTAAATATCCGCTCGCTGATTATGAATTAACACCAGATGTTGCTATTGTGGATCCACAGTTTGTTATGACAGTACCGCCACATATCACTGCTGACACAGGAATGGATGTTTTAACACATGCAATTGAAGCGTACGTATCGATTATGGCAAATGATTATACAGATGGATTAGCTTTAAAAGCAATGGATCTTGTGTTTAAATATTTACCGCGTGCATATAAAGATGGCAATGATGAAGAGGCTCGTGAAAAAATGCATAATGCATCAGCAATGGCTGGTATGGCATTTGCAAATGCATTTCTTGGTATTAACCATAGCTTAGCACATAAATTGGGACCGGAATTCCATATTCCGCACGGACGTGCAAATGCCATTTTAATGCCGCATGTCATTCGCTATAATGCAATCAAACCAAGAAAACATGCACTATTCCCAAAATATGAGCACTTTATTGCAGATGAGCGCTATGCACATATTGCAAGAATGCTTGGACTTCCAGCACGTACAGTGGAAGAAGGAGTAGAATCATTAGTACAAGCTATTATCGCTCTTGGAAAAGAATTAAATATTAATATGAGCATTGCTGGCCAAGGTGTTGAAAAAGAAGCATTTGAATCGGTTGTTGGTGTACTTTCTGAACGCGCATTTGAAGATCAATGTACAACAGCAAATCCGAAATTACCGCTTATTTCAGAATTAAAAGAAGTGTATATGCAAGCATATAAAGGTGTGTAAATTAGAAAGAGCCGTACTGATTACGGCTCTTTTTTTGATTTTTCAACATGTAAGTCACTGCTATGCAGAACAAAAAGTGACTGCTACTTGCTTTCTCTCTTTGTTTTAAACCTCGCATGTGGCAGGAAAAGGCTTTGACCGTCTCTATGCATGGCTAGATATTCTCGCCCTCCTCTAAAAAGAAAAGTGTTTTTATCCCATCTTTTCAATTTGTATATATCATGGAAAACTTCTCCCTCATTGGCTGCATTTACTTGCCTACGAAACGATGAAAATATGATACAGTGAAAAGGAGGAGTGAGTAAATAATGAAAGAATTACAGCAAAAAATTGCTGATTATATTCGTTTCGGTCAAGTCATGTTAGCGCTAAGTGCATTTTTAATGCTCGGTTTATTACTCCCAAATGGACAAAAAGAAGCGGTGCAAATGTTTGCCATGATGGGTGTGATTGCTGCTTTTTTAGGCGGTTCATTTTATTTTTTCTATCGTGCAAGAGTGCTGCGTGACAAATTAGAGGAGAACAAGCATGAACAGCCACTATAAATAGAAACGTTACTTAAAGAGTGTCTTTGAGTAACGTTTTTTTAGTTAACACTTGAATGTCAGTGTAAGCTGTAATGATAAAATCAGCATACGGTGTTAATTCTTCTATTGCATGCTCGTGATTGGCAATTCCTACAGCAATACTGCCTGCCTCTTTAGCCATTTTTACATCCACAACAGTGTCCCCGATCATAATGAGTTCATTTGTCTCAATGCCAAGTTGTGCGCATGTTTTTATAATCATCTCTGGGTTTGGTTTTCCGTACGTCACATCTTCTGGAGTAAGCAGAAAATGTAGTGGTGGCACGCCAAGAAGTTCGATACATTTTTTTGTTCGTGATTTATTGTCTGATGTTAAAACACCTGCATAAATGCCTTCGCTTTGCAAGGAACTTATACAATCTGCTGCTCCCTCAATTGGATGAAAAGCATTTGCGATGCATAGCTCTTCATCGCTTTCTTTAAAAATAGCAGCGGCAAGTTCTTTACAGTGATGCCATGGGTATTTTGTAATTTGATATAACAAGCTCGCGGTAACAATGATTTCATCCTCTTCAGGGGCCACTGCTAATAGTCCTTTAAAATCAACTTGATCAGGATGGACGAAACCAACTGCTTTTTCCCAAAGTGACTCGTATCCATCGCCGACAATTTGTGAAAATTTATCTTTTCTTAGTCTATCAATTTCATGCCAAAACGGGATAGCCTGAAATAACGTACCGTCCTTATCGAAAGCAACGGCCTTTGCATGAATGATTTCTCCTAAAATTTGAATTTTTCCCATATTTAAGGTCACTCCATTTATAATAGATATATAACTTACTATATACTGTACATTCTGAAATGCGTTACAGGTCAAGGGGGAGATTCAAAATTTCTACAATTGAAGATATCGCTAAATTAGCTGGGGTTTCGAAAGCGACCGTTTCTCGTGTAATTAATCATCATCCGTATGTTCGAACAGAATTAAGAGAAAGAGTGCAAGCGATTATTGATGAAAAAAATTATGTCCCTGTAGCGGTAGCAAAAGATTTACGACGCCTTCAAACGAATTTAATAGGTGTAGTAGTACCGAATTTATACCATCCATTCTTTAGTCAATTCATTCAAGAAGTAAGTAATATTTTAAAAGAAGATTGTTATGACGTTGTGATATTACAATCAAATTATGTACCAGAGAGGGAAAGAGAATTTATCCATTACGTAAGAACGAAGAAGCTAGATGGGCTTATTTTTGCGACACTTTCTTTGCCCATAGAGGAGATCGAATGTGTAAGTACTTCAGGTGCGATTGTTATATGTAATGAGCATGTAGAAACAGAATTGGTATCAACAGTTCAATTTGATGAAGAACGGGCAGGGTATTTAGGAACAAAGCATCTTTTAGAAAAAGGATATACACGCATTGGATTTTGTTACGATACATTAAAAAGTAAGGCGCAACGAAAAAGGTATAAAGGATATAAAAGAGCTTTATGTGAGCAACATCTATCATTGCGACAGGAATGGATATTTCCTAATTGTTATGGATTAAAGGATGGGAAACGGGTGATACAAATAATGCAATCTATGAAAAATGCTCCCGATGCGGTTTTTACAGGTAGTGACGAAATAGCTGCCGGAATGATTATGGAAGCGCAGCGAATGGGAATTTGCATCCCAAAAGATTTTGGTGTGATTGGATTTGATAATCAGGAGCTGTCGATGATGATGAATCCTAATATAACGACTATTTCCACCTCAATTGCAAGTATGGCAAGGCATTCTATTATTCTATTGCATAAACAATCACAAGGTGAACATTTGCAACAGATACAATTACCTATTTCCGTTATAGAAAGAGAATCGACAAGAAGGGAGGGAGGACATGTTTCATACAGACCGTTTACAGTTTCGTAAATATACAATGGATGACTTAAATTTTTACGCTTCTTTATGGGGGAACAATCAAGTAATTCGTTACATTGGGAAAGGGACTCCAAAAACGTATGAACAATGTAAAAAAAATCTTGAGAGCTGGGTCTTGCCTGGATACGAACGTGGACTTGGTTTATTTTTAATGTTACATAGGGAAACGGGAGAACCAATGGGACATGCGGGACTTGTTAAGCAACGCGTTGATGGAAAAGAAGAGATTGAAGTTGGCTATTGGCTACTGCCAAAGTATTGGGGAAACGGATTTGCGAAAGAAGCGGCAGCGGCATTTCGAGATTATAGCTTTCAAGTATTAAAGCTTCAGAAACTTATTTCTCTTATAAATCCGAATCACCCAGCTTCTATTTTTGTTGCAAGAAAGACAGGGATGGTTTATGAGAAGACTGTTGTATTCCATGATATGGATGTTCTCGTTTATTCAATAAGAAGAGCAGGGATAGGAGAATAATAACCTGCTCTTTTTATTCTATAAAGAAAGCACTGCAAACAAATTTGTTCACAATGCTTCAATATACATGCTTTCGATTTTCAGTATGGCTTGAAATAAGAAGAAGTGCAGCTTCATCACCAATATTACGAACGATATGAGGTACACATGCGCTCCAAGAAAACGAATCTCCTTCTTCTACGATGGCAATATCTTCTCCATGTTGTACTTCTAATTTTCCGCGCAAAACAAGATGGCATTCTTCACCTTCATGAGCATTCGGTGTGTTTTCTATCGGAAAGCCGGCAGGAATTTCTACTAATGATAAACACAGTCCGCCCTGCTCGGCCACATGTTCAATTTTTTGTTGATCTTTTCCGTAAATACTATATTTCCGTTCTTCTTTTTTTACAATTTTCATCCGATCTTTTTGCTCTAACAATAAATAAGGAAGAGGAACATTAAAAAAATGAGCGATTGTTTCAAGAGTAAGAATAGATGGAGATGTTTTATTGTTTTCCACTTGACTCATAAATCCTTTAGAAAGCCCTGTTCCCTCACATATTTGTGCAATTGTAATTCCTCTGCGCTGGCGAATTTCCCGTATTGTCGAACCGATATTCATAAAAATCGTGCTCCTTTTTAATAACAGATAGTTGTATCATAGCAAATCTTTTTTATTTTTTCTCAATAAAAATCAATTGACGGTTAAAAAAATTTAGTGTATGTTTTGTAATGATAATAAAAGTTTTGTATTACAAAACAAAAAGGAGAGAAAAGATGAATCAATATATTGGTAATTTAATAATTCGAGTTGTATTAGGAATAATATTTTTTGCTCATGGTTTAAAGAAATTCCAAGCAGGAATCGATAATATTGCAGGTTGGTTTACAAGTATTGGTTTACCAGGTGGTCTTGCATATGGCGTTGCGACGGTAGAGGTAGTTGGCGGTGCGTTATTAATTATCGGTTTAGGTGTGAGATATGTAGGATTATTATTTGCACTTATTTTAGTTGGAGCAATTGTAAAAGTGAACGGACCATTTGGCTTATTAGGGGATGGAAAGCATTCAGGATATGAGTTAGACTTAGCGTTATTAACAATGGGTTTGTATTTATTTGTTGTAAAAGCAGAAGGGTTTGTAGATCGGTTTTTAAAAGATACGATTTTGAAAAAAGGTTAATTTATATAAATGTAAAACCTCCTATAAGTTTTGATATATGAAAGGAACCAGCAGAAAAGTTTCTGGCTGGTTCCTTGAAAATTATCTTATAATCGCTTTTTCGTTCTGTAAAAACATCTCATCAAATTGCTTTGCCATTTCAAAATCAAGTGTTGTTAATCCTTTGGCATTCCACGATGATAACGTAATAATTACCGCTTTATATTGGATCAAGATAAACGGATGATGATTGCGTTCTTCTGATAGTTTGGCCGCTTCAGAAACAAATTCGACACCTTTTAAATAGTCCGAGAACATGTATTTTCGTTCAATCCATTTTTCGTCCTTTATTGTCCATTTACCGAGCTTCATTAACTCTTCTTGTACTTCTTCATTAGTTAGTCTTTGCATTATTTGTCCCATCCTTTAATGGAATTAAGGCAAGGCCGTTATTGATTAAGCGCTGCACGGCTTCATTATTTGTAAAAGAGGAAAGTTCTTGTAATAATGCTCTGCGTTCTGGGATCTCCACTTTATGACTCGCTAATAACTCTAAAATTTCAATGCGCAGTAACCATTCTTTTTTATAAAATCGTTCTAGTACGTGATAAATCGCGATAAGTTGTTCTATGTGCTGTTCATGTAGTGAACTTTCATCCCGAATGTTGCGAACTGTTTCGTACATGTTTTCTAGTTCGGATTGAATACGCGGTGCAGGTGTTGTTTCTTCTTGGTCATCCATCTGGAAGAATGCTGCTGGATCTGCTGCCCCGGGGAATACAGAAGTAATAGCTGAACCAACTGCCATGTCAAATGTACCCCATGATGTATTAAATAATAAGCGGTCCTTCAGCATTACAGTACAGTTTGTAAACGAAATAACAGCGACTTTTTCCTTATTTCTAATTATATCGCTTACTGTTCCTGTTACGTGTACACCACTTTTAAAAGTAAGCTCAGCCTTATTATCGATAACGATTCCTAATGCGTGTAATTCTTCATCCGTACAAGATTCTAATGCGAGATCATTTTGTAATAAGCCAATTGGTGTACCGAAGCCGTCTTGATGTACTACTGTGGAATGATTTTGTAATTGCGCATGGTGAATTGCTAATGCAGTAGGACTATTTGTTTTCATATAAATTGCTTCGCCGTTTTCATCTTTTACAATTTCAGCGAGCGTGCCTGTCATTTGTAATCCGCTATTTAGCTCGACTGTTGCTATATTTTCGGAGCGCAGTGCTTTATCTAAACTTTTTGTACCGCCTAATTGGAATGCCATTGTTTCTGAGAATGCTTCAAGTGAATCGATAAGCTCCTCAAACGACTGACAAACAAACAGTTGCGGTTGCATTTTCGTTACATCGTAAGTTGTTTGAATACATGCTTCAGTAGAGAAAGGTACTTTTTCAACTGCATCGGTTAAACAGTGCTTACTTTCACCAACAGAGGAAAGGAGACCTGCACCGTAAATTTTCGGGTTTTGTAGATCGCCAATGAGCCCGTATTCTACTGTCCACCAAAATAGGCGTGAAATTTGTTCTGCCTCTGACAGACCGGAAATATGTTTTTGCTTTTCTGCTATTTCATTTTCTGCTGCTATAATTTCTTCTGGTGTAGATGTGCGGCTTTCTTTTACAATCGTTAATTGGCGAACCGCTTCAAATAATTCGTGTTCCTCTTTTGTAGAGAAGGCTCTTGCTCCAATCTTCCCAAACAATTTCACGTACTTTGCATATGTAGGATCGAGTAAAATCGGGGCGTGACCAGCTGCTTCGTGAACGATATCTGGAGCTGGTGTATATTCAATATTTTCCACTTTGCGAATATCTGTCGCAATAGGAAGAAGTCCGTGTCCTTGGAAATCAAAGAATGCCACGCCAGGAATCAATCCGTCAATTGTAACCGCGCCCCAACCACTCGGTGCTAAACAATCATTCATTTCTTCAACCTTTGGAATGGCATCTATGTTAATCCCGGAAGATTGCAATCCGTTTACATAAGCTGGATGTGCAACGTCTTTTAAAAAGTTATGATTTTGTCTCATAATGTAGCGCCATACAGCGTGATCAATTGGTGTGTATTGATCGTAATGCTGCTTTGATACATACGGTTTTAAATGTGATGGAATTTCTGTTTTTTTTGTCATATATACATCCTCCTTCTAAGTGAAAAAAAATAAGATGTTACATGTTGTACACGCATCGCTCCTTTTAAAATAATGTAAGCGCTTCTAATTTTATCATAAGATTCCGAATTGTTTAACATTTCTTTTAGTACGATTAGAAAAAATTGCAGTACTAACCTACTTGTATTTTTTTAGGTGAACGTGATAAAGATTTGTTTTTTATAAATTTTGCATACTCTTCGTTTGAGTAGTGAAATGCTATAAGAAAAAGGTAGGGGATAATTGTGGCAATGGAGCAAGAGATATTACCATTATGAATACACGGGGCAACAATCTTTTTAATGTTGTCTTCTATCATATCTTTCGAGAGGACTCCCACCTCTAAACATATGTGAAGGTGGTGAGGTGAATCGAAAAAATATTTTATTTTCAAGTAAATAAATAGAAACGTACGTTCTTGTTTTGGTATAATACCCTTAACAAGGAGGTGAAAAAATGACAACGGAAAATCAAATACATTATAAAACTCTTCAGATTTGGATTAAAAAAGGACATCGTATGTATTCTTATTTTCAAGAATCTTGCCAAAACGCTAAAAATATGTA
>NZ_JQKQ01000039.1:0-37110 GCF_000746135.1 Bacillus sp. UNC322MFChir4.1 | reverse complement strand
CGATTAGAAGCATATGGCATAAAAGGCAGCCACTCTCGCAAAGGAAACTGCCTAGATAACGCCTGTGTAGAATCCTTCTTTTCGCACCTCAAGACAGAGAAGTTGTATCTACACCAGTGTAAATCAGAAAGTGAGTTAAGACAAGCCGTCGAAGATTATATTTACTATTATAATTATCAACGATTTCAATCTAAACTCAATCAGCGTGCGCCGATTGAGTTTAGACACGCACTAGCTGCATAGCTTTTTTATATTGTCTACTTGACAGGGATAAGACCACGAGTACCGTGGCTTTTTATGTTGTTTGATATGTTAACAGTTTTCTAATTAATTTATTGAATGAAATTTTGTAGTACACAATCACCAGCATTTTTCAATGAATTAAATAAAGTTGCACTGATGATTAATATAATATTGTTATCAGAAAATAGTTATCCGCTTTTCTTACCAATGTAAAGCAAATGAGACGATACTCCTAAAACATAGGGATTGGTTGCTGTTTCTTTCAATAATTCAATCAGTTGATTGAATTCATCTATCCCTGAATTCCTCCAATATTCCCATTGCTCTTTTGATAATAGGTTACCAATGTTAGATGAGCCGATAAGATTTAATGTCTCAAATCCATGAGATTCCATAAAGGGATTAATGTCTTCAATATTAAAATAATAAGCTTCAGTAAATCTTCCCTCATCACTATGATTAAATTCACCAGTTTGAATAAATTGCTGAATAGAATCCATAGTATCATTTGGTCTCCATGTCTTAGGATATAACAACGATGAAAGAACATGCTTAATTCTTGGCATAAAAGCTACGTAAACAATCCCATCTTTTTTTGTAACTCTATATAACTCCTTAACAGCTACATTACGATCATGTTCTGATTGTAAGTGATACATAGGTCCCATCATTAAGGAACCATCAAATTGTTCGTCTGCTATCATATCGAGATTTCTTGCATCCGCAGTATAAAATCCAGAAAACTTATCGAATAAATCCAGCTCTCTTGCTTTATCCTCGGCAAACTCAACCAATCTAGGTACAAGGTCAGTCAAAGTTACATTATATCCTTGTTCAGCCAATTTCATAGCATATTTACCAGGTCCAGCTCCATTATCTAATATCTTTCCTGTATTAGGTAAATATTTTTGTATGTAGTGCCAATTCACTTGAAACTCTAATGGTTCACGGTCAAGGCGTCCCCATTCGTCGAATGTAGAATAATACTCAAGAACTTTACTCATTGTTTGTTTTCCCCTTTCTATAGAGTTAGTGATGTAAGTTTCGAATCTTTCTTATGTACACTTTCCCTTGCATTCGACATTACAATTTTAATCCTATATTGTCAATAAAATTCAGATTTTTCACACCGATTACACGTAACGGTTTCAACCCACTGATCCCCCTCTTTTCGTAATCAAATAAAACCACGGTCAAGAAGTAAAATTAGCCGTAGTTTTTAAAAGTCATTACATTTTTATCCGGTTTAATTTTTGACTTACAGCTGACCTTGAGTTGAAGAATATCGTGTTCCAGGTCAGCATTACTTTGCAACATAGTTGTGTGGACGAGGTTCTATTTTAGGAAAAGTTTCAAATATTTATGAAGGAATAGAAATTGTAAGTAGTTCAGTTATTGTGGAGAAAATCCTAAATAATAACTAAAATAACACTGGAAATCACAATTAAAACCACTCAGTAAATAGTCTATATCTTCATGTTTAATTCTCTATTTGAATTATAGAATTGTAGCCATCTATCAGCTTCACTAATCATCCATTTTCCAAATTCATTTAAAAATAATAACAGTACTTTTGTATCGATTATAGGTGTTATTGCATATTCAAGTGCTTTTCTCATATCCTGTTCCTTTTCAGGAAAATATTTCGAAAACAATTTATAAGCAGGATATAAATCTCTTGTATATGTGTTTTCCTTCATTATGACAAGTGCAAGTCCAGCTCTTACTATAATTTTCATAATCCATTTGCAACAATCTTTAATATCCTCTATATCAGAATTATCTTTAAGATCCTCACAAGCATTTTTAATTTGAGTTTGTAAGTGAATAAGGTGGTCATTTGCTAATGCTTCATTTGCTTTATATTTTGGTAATTGAGGTATCAAATCTTCTCCAAATACGCATATTCCATGAGTTTTAAGTATAAAACTCATTATAGAAAAAGATGAAGTATTTAGAATCTCTTCTATGGAGTAGAAGCTTAGTTCAATGCCATCTACGCAATCATATTTTTGATTTAACCTGTGTTCTATTTTTTTCACCCAATTTAATTTTAATTTATTAGGATGTTGCTTAGTAACCGCTATTGTATCTAAGTCCGCCACACCTTCAATGCCTATCCCTTTTGGAATTGATCCTCTTATGTATACACTATGCAAATCATCTTTGAGATAGGTCGAATAAGCATTAATCACATCATGAATTACAAGGGAAAAAATAGGATTGATTTTATTCCTATCTGACTGGTTGATAATATATCCATCTTTATCTGTAATACATAGACTTCCGATTTCTTTAATAGTAGTCATTACATCGCCCCTATTGTACTCTTTTTTGAGTAATATACTGCAAGTAAATTAAACTCCACATGCAAAAGCAGTGAAAAAACAATTGATAGTGAGTAATCCGTAATCGCACCAAATGTGATTCCCCCGACAAATGCGAACAGCATAAATTTTATGCTAGTCTGATTAAAACTGTAATATTGTAAGTGAGCTACAGCGAATAGAAAGGAAGATATTATGATTGGTACCGTAATTGGTATGTAAGCTATTTCATAAAAAGGGTATTTCGGGAATGAATTGTTAAGTATTGGTATCATCATCCCTCTAAAAATTACTTCTTCAAAAATAGGATACATAATTACAAAGTTTAAGATATTCTTTTTCCCGTTCGGCCTATATCCTGAGTATCGCGAAATGAAAATATTCGTTATCGCGGCAATCAAGATTAATAGAACAATTGGTTCGTAGTGAATTGGTAAACGGAATACATAATTATCTTCATAAAAATAAGTAATTACTATCAGCAGTGTTCCCCATATATAAATAATCTCATTTTCTATCTTTCGGTACAACGTTCTTCCAATAATAACGCCAACTGTAATATCAACAATTTTATATGAAAAAGCTAATAGAACAGCAAGTATCAAAGCAATAAGGTAGCTCATATCGATTTCCCCCCCCCTTTTTTTAAAATTTTACATATGGTGATTATTTGAAGTGAGAAAGATTAGTTGCATATCATTCGCTAATCTAAAGCCAAATTGATGTCGCTCATTTGCGGTCAATTGTAAATCGCCTCTACGGAAGGCATTATAATCTTGGCTCAAATTATCTTGAGTTTCTTTTAACACTTCCAGAGCCACTTTGGTAGGACGAAACTTCTTCAGGTTGTCTATTACATTATTAATTTCTTGCTGTCTTTTATCAGGCTTAATTTTTGTTTTTCAACCGATCTTTAAGAATATCGTTTTTCACAAAAGCATTACTTTGCAAATTTACAAATATACATCTCTGTTTTGTAATGAAAAGTGACTTTTCCATCCTGTTGATATTTCAAGAACAGATTGTGAATTTCTTGAAGAAATTCATCATAATTACTATCTAATTTTGATGGTGTATAGGATAACGATAATGCATTTCCAATTAAACCTTCCTCCGTTACTGGCTGCCAATTATCAAAAAACATTTTTATATAATCTTGTCCGAAGAAATCAAACTTCTCTTTATCAGGGTCAAAATTGGAAATACCAGCCGTATTTTTAATTTTATATTTGTAAAGAGTATCTATATATTCTTTAGCAAATTCACTGTCCTTTTACATATCGTTCCATAAAATAATAACGTAGCCATCTTCTTGCAAAATCCGTTTAAATTCTGCTTTACACAATTGTTTATCAAACCAGTGAAATGCCTGTGCAATCGTAATTATATCTATACTCTGTTCTTTTAATTGCGTTTTTTCAGCGAGTGCATTAATATATTCAATGTTTGTATTAGCCGAACAATATTGTTTGCACTCATTAAGCATTTCTTCATTCGGTTCAACTGCTAAAACTTTACAACCTAACTGACATAACATATTAGTAAGTAACCCTGTTCCTGCACCAATATCAGCGATAATAGATTGTGTTCCAATTCCAAGTTCTTTCATTTTATTGATAATTTCTTCTGGATAAGTCGGTCTACCAATCGCATATTCTTTCGTTTTATCGTTAAATTCAGTCCTCATAATAATTCCCCTTTCATAAAGTGAAACTTTAATCAGTGGGGGTTTTCTTCATCCCCCACTGATTATTAGTTGAACCAATCGGGCTTTTACGGGCAGTAATACTCCCGCCTAACTTCTTTGCTTCCGCTGAATTTTGAGGCGGGAGTATTACTGCCCATTAATGCGGGATAAAATACTACCCTTTTGTATGTAATAAATTTATATGACATTAAAAATCTCTAGCGCGTATTATCTAATATATCATATTTTCTGTTAATTCTTATTATTTGTTTCATATATAATTATTGTTGAGTGACAATGACTAGGTATACCAATTCCATTTCAAAAAATGAACTTGTATGTTTATATCGTGTTGAATCGCCGATATATTGCAAAGAATGGTCGATAACGAAAAAAAGAGAAGATGACTCTCGTCATCTTCCCTTTTTTGTTTCAGCGTAAATATTTATACTAATCTATAAACTACTATACTATTGTTAAATTATTGACACCTAAACTTAGTTAGAAACCTTAGACTCTTCTAATTTCTCACGAAGAACCATTTGTAAGATACCGCCGTGACGGTAGTAGTCGATTTCTACTTCGCTGTCGAAGCGTGCTACTACTTCAAATTGTTTTTTGTTTCCATCAAGGTCAGTCGCAACTACTGTTACAAGGTCGCGTGGTTTTACTGTTTTATCGATTTGAATTTCAAATGACTCAATACCCGCAAGACCTAATGTTTCTGCACTTTCACCATCTTTAAATTGCAATGGTAATACGCCCATTAATACAAGGTTACTGCGGTGGATACGCTCGAAGCTTTCTGCGATAACTGCTTTGATGCCTAAAAGGTTTGTTCCTTTTGCAGCCCAGTCACGTGAGCTTCCCATACCGTAGTCTTTTCCAGCGATTACAAGAAGACCTGTGCCGTCTTGTTTGTATTTCATTGCTGCATCATAGATAGATGTCACTTCGCCTGTAGGCCAGTACGTTGTGAATCCACCTTCTGTGCCAGGTGCGATTTGGTTTTTAATGCGGATGTTCGCAAATGTACCACGCATCATAACTTCATGGTTACCACGGCGAGAACCGTAAGAGTTGAAGTCAACTGGCTGCACGCCATTTTCTAATAAATAGCGGCCTGCTGGTGTGTTTTTACCAATAGATCCTGCTGGTGAAATGTGGTCTGTTGTTACAGAATCGCCAAATTTACCAACTACGCGTAGTCCTGAAAGTGCTTCTACTTCACCTGGTTCTTTAGATAATCCTTCAAAGAACGGTGGGTTTTGGATATATGTTGAGTCATTATCCCAAGTATATAACGCTTCGTTTGAAGTTTGGATTTCGTTCCAACGTTCGTTGCTGTTAAATACTTGTGCATATTCTTTCTTAAATAGTTCAGATGTTACAACGTTTTGTACAACTTCTTCGATTTCTGCCGCTGTTGGCCAAATGTCGTTAAAGTAAATTGGGTTGCCGTTTGCATCGTTACCGATTGCATCATTTTTCAAGTCGATATCTACTGTACCAGCAAGTGCGTATGCAACTACAAGCGGTGGTGATGCTAAGTAGTTTGCTTTTACAAGCGGATGAATACGACCTTCAAAGTTACGGTTACCAGATAATACAGATGTTACTAATAAGTCATTTGCAGCAATTGATTCTTCTAATTCTGGAGCTAATGGACCAGAGTTACCGATACAAGTTGTACAACCATAACCTACTGTTTGGAAACCTAGTTGATCTAAATAAGCTGTTAATCCAGACTTATCTAAGTATTCCGTAACAACTTTAGATCCTGGTGCTAATGATGTTTTTACATAACCAGGTACTTTAAGTCCTTTTTCAATTGCTTTTTTCGCAACTAAGCCTGCACCAATTAATACATATGGGTTAGATGTATTTGTACAGCTTGTAATTGCAGCAATTGCAATTGCACCTGTATTCATCGTTACTTCTTCATCTTGTAATACAACTTTCACTTCTTTATCAAATTCTTGCTCAGCGAATCCAAATCCTTGGTTACCAACTGGCGCCACAACAGCTTTACGGAACTCATCTCTCATGCCAGAAAGAGGAATTAAGTCTTGTGGACGTTTCGGACCAGAAAGGTTAGACTCGATTGTATTTAAATCAATTTCAACAAGATCTGTATAAGTTGGATCTTGGCTATCTGCTGTATAGAATAAGCCGTTTGCTTTACAATATTCCTCAACGATACGAATTTGTTCTTCGCTTCTTCCTGTTAAACGTAAGTAATCTAATGAAATATCATCAATTGGGAAGAATCCACAAGTTGCACCGTACTCTGGTGCCATGTTAGAAATTGTTGCACGGTCAGCTAATGGCATGCTTTGTAAACCGCTACCGAAGAATTCAACGAATTTTCCAACTACACCTTTTTGACGTAATACTTGTGTTACTTTTAATGCAACGTCTGTTGCTGTTGTACCACTTGGAAGTGTACCTGTTAATTTTACACCGATTACTTCTGGTACTGGGAAGTATGAAGGCTGTCCAAGCATTCCAGCTTCTGCTTCAATACCACCTACGCCCCATCCAAGAACGCCGATACCGTTAATCATCGTTGTATGAGAATCTGTTCCTACTAATGAATCTGGGTATGCAACAAGTTCACCTTCAGCATTTTTCACTGCATGAACAACTGGTGCTAAATACTCAAGGTTTACTTGGTGAACGATACCTGTTGCTGGTGGAACTGCACGGTAGTTATCAAATGATTTTTGTGCCCAGCTTAAAAATTTATAACGTTCTTCATTACGTTTAAACTCTAAATCCATATTAAATTGAAGCGCATCTGCTGAACCTGCTCTATCAACCTGTACAGAGTGGTCAATAACAAGATCAACTGTAATTTCTGGATTGATTTTATCAGGATCTCCGCCCATATCCGCCATTGCTTTACGAAGAGAAGCTAAATCAACAACAGCTGGAACTCCTGTAAAGTCTTGTAAGATAACGCGAGATGGTTTAAACGGTACATCGATATCTTGAATATCTTTCGTTCCCCATTTCGCTAAATTTTCAACATGCTCTTCTTTAATAACACGGCCATCAACTTGACGAAGTACTGACTCAAGTAATACTTTAACCGAATAAGGTAATTTAGAAACATTACCTGCCCCTGCATTTTCAAGCGCTTTCAAACTATAATAGTGATACGTATTTCCATCTACTTCAAATGTTGCGCGAGTGTTAAATGGATTGTGTTTTACCATTATGGTTACCCCCCTGTTAAACGTGACTAAAGTTGTCTGAATATAAAATGTAGCCAAATTTTTCAATACCTTACGATAATATATTATTACAACTTATTGGATAAGTAAACAATAAGAAACTTATGGTTTCTCATAAGTTTTCTTTATAACCTCGTTGTTGTATAATAATTTTCCCGTTAACAGATACTATTCCTATAAAGTGAAACTTCTTTTTAGAAGGTATTTTACTTTATAAACGAATCGAATTATTCAAATTCTTATGGCCAATTAAGGGGGATAATAATGGGAAAACGTAAAGCAAATCATGTTATTCCTGGAATGAACGCTGCTTCTGCACAAGGACAAGGTACAGGATATAACGAAGAATTTTCAAACGAGCCATTAACACCTGCACAACGCCAAAACAATAAAAAGCGTAAAAAAAATCAATAATTTAAAATCCCAAAAGATCATCTTTTGGGATTTTTCAATGCTTGTACTTTAATAACTCTGACACTTTCACAAATCGATACCCTTGTTTTTGCAAGGCTGGCAAAATTTCTTTTAATGCTTCAACTGTTTGGCTTCTATCGGTTCCGCCGTCATGCAGTAAAACAATATCACCACTTCTTGCATTGTTTAAAACATGTTGTACAATTTTATCTTTTCCGGGATTTGACCAATCCTTTGGGTCTTGATGCCAGGACCATAATACAATTTGATACCCTGCTTCTGTCGCTGTTTTAAACACCGATTCATTAATATAACCACCAGGAGGACGGAAAAGGAGTGGTTTCTCGACCCACTTTTCCAAATATTTTTTCCCCTGTAGAATATCATTTTCGAGCCTTTGTCCTGATGCATTGCGGGCATACAAATGCTTCATTGTATGATTTCCAATTTCATGACCGTCTTTTAATACTTGTTCGATTAAATATGGATTATTTTGTATTCTGAAGCCAATCATAAAAAAAGTTGCTTCAGCATGATATTCGCGTAAAATATTTAAAATTTGCGGTGTATATGTAGGATGAGGACCATCATCGAAAGTAATCGCTATTATTTTTTCATTTGTTGGTACTTCCCACGTTACAAACCCAGTTGGCTCTAACTCTTTTCTCATTAACATTTTTGCTTCGGCTTTTTCAATTCCTATCAAGCTTAACAATACGATTAGACAGCTGATTATTATGCGGTTCGTTTTTTTAATCATTATTATCCCTTTTTATGTGAAAAGGCTGCTGAAGACACTCAACAACCTATTAATCACGCACTTCCTCCACATTTTGCATAATATGCTCTAAATCTTGTTCGTATTGCTGTAATTGCTTTCGCTGCGTTTCAGAAGCAACTTCTAATGCATTTTGGATTTGTTCATATGCCTCTTGCACTTCTTGTCGTAAATGTTTTAAATCCTGAGCATAATTTGGATCATTTTTTACAATGTTGTTATATACATTTTCTGCATCTGTTATTCCTTGCTGTGCAGCTTGAAATGCTTGTTGTTTATCCTTATGGTACGGCATAATCATTCCCCTTTCTGTCATTACTCTCCATTATCATTTACATTTTTCTCAAAAAACATTCTCGTATAAATTTATGAAGTTCTCTCATCCTAATATAAAGCGGAACTTTATGCTGAGGTGTTCTTCTTCAAATAATTCGTTTCGCTAATCGAGCTCTACCGTTTATCAAATGAATCGCTAAAGTTTAATAAAAAAAGGGGTAGTAAAAATGGAGAAAAACAACAGCAAATCCATTCGAAAAAATTCACCGCAAGGACAAGTTTCTGGTGGCCAACCAGAACCATTAAGCGGGTCACACAAAGTTAAAAATCGTCAGCATTCACGCCAAAAAAATCATGCTCACCACGATATGTAAAAAAAATAGACAGTGCATGTGCACTGTCTATTTATCATATATTAATGCTATTTTCTTTTCTTTTTTAACCACATTTCCTCTTTCCCTTTCACCTCTAATTTCAAATTGAATATCGTATTATGAAGGAAATTTTACGGAGGTATTCTTACAATGGGCAAGAAAAAGAAAAAAGACTGCCATTTTCATGTTGATGGCTTTGAAGAATGGATGAATCAATTTTGCTCCGATTTATACGCAAACGCCCCCTCTCCTAACGATATTCACGTTGACCTGTTTGAAACAGAACAAGAATATATTTTAGAAGCTGATATCCCAAACGTAGTTGAGCAAAATATCCTTATTAAAAAGATGGAGACAGGCCTACAAATTAACGTATTTTGTAATAATCCTGCCTTACAGCATATGATTTTCTTACCAAGCAATATTATATATAAAAAAATGTTAGCCTATTTGGAGAATGGTCTTCTTACCATTCACATTTCTAAAACAGAAACAGCACAATCAACAGAACGTACTGTTTTCTTTATAAAATAATCGTATACAAACTTATTAAGTAATACAAAAAATGCCCTTTCTACAACTGGAACAATGAATACGAAAAAAGGTGGTTGACTGTAGTCATCCACCTTTTTCATTTCAAAACCTTATCCCTAAATGTAAACTCACATTACATTTGCATTTCCTATTTTTTCTTCTGTCGTTCTTTTACGCAGTAAACTTCTTGTCACGAAAAGAATCGGAAATGCAAGCAGAGTGAGGGTCGCCAAAATTGTAAAAATCGTAAAACCACTCTGATAGCCATAATAATCTAGCAGAAGTCCGCCAAACCACGGACCAATAACAGCACCGATTCCAGAGAATCCCATTGCCCCAAAATAAGTTCCCTTTAAATTCGAAACCGCAATTTGATCAATAAACATATCTGTCATGCAAAACATTAATACTTCTCCAATTGTGAATATGATTGTACAAGTAAAAACAGCCCACATTGATTCTGCAAATCCAAACCCACATAATCCTGCACTAACAAGTAAGGTACCGATCATAATAGATACGAGCGGTGTATACTTTTTACACACTTGAATGAGTGGGTACTGAACAATTACTACAGTAATTGCGTTTAGTGTTAATGCATAAGAAAATAATTCCACTCCATTTTCAAATTGATGAGAGTTCGCAAAATATTGAGAAAGCGTTGATGAAAACTGTGCGTATCCTGTTGTACTAATGATAATTCCTATTAACGCAACCAAAAAGACAATATCCTTTCTTATAATGCGTAAGGAATCTATAAAAGTAACTCGTTCACTTCCCCCTGTTTTTTCTTCTCCAATACGATACCTGCGAAATTGCAATATGAGTATAATTGTATATAGAACATACATAATAGCTGCCATAAAAAATGGTATTGTTGATTTAGCACTGCCAATCTGAAGACCAACAAGTGGCCCAATCGCGACACCAACATTAATAGCGCCGTAACGTAAGTTAAACACCATTAAACGATGCTCCGGTTTTGTCAAGTCAGATAATAAAGCACGAGACGTTGGCTCAAAAAATGAACGACACATCCCATTTAGTGCATTTAGTAGAAAAAATGCCGCTACATGCTCCGCAAATCCAAATCCAATAAAGACAAGAATCCAAACTAAAATAGAGGATAACATAATCTTCTTTCGCCCATAACGATCTGATAAATTCCCGCCAATAAAACTTGCAAATACACCAACTAATGCACTCGTTCCAATAATCGCTCCTGTAACACCTGCTGATATTCCTTTTGCATTCGTTAAGTAAATCGCTAAGAATGGAATGCTCATCGATGTTGCAAATCTTGCAAATAACGTCCCAATAATGATAGTCATCCCAACTGGATGAATGCTCCCTAACTTCCCCTTCATCACTTTCACCTTCTCTATGTCTAAATACTATGCAAAGAAAAAGAAAGCTGAAAAGCAGCTTCCTTCGAAAACATAATTTCCGTTTCCTTAAACACGAGCTGTTCGTTTCAGCTCCATATCAATACCATATGTAAACTGTAATTCTTTTAATACTTCCTCTAATGTAATATTCACATTATGTTTACTATTAAATTCGGCTACACAGTTCTCTACTTCTTCATGTGTATAAGCATATTCCCCAGAAATGAAACTTTTCATATCAAAACATTCATTCATACAAATTTGAACGAGGAGTTGATCATACATAGAAACAATATCTTCTTTTTTCCATAACAATTCTTTTACATATAACCGATCAAATGTTACACTTTCACGGTTACATTCTTTTAAATGACGGGTCATTTCATGCAATTCTCGGTATAGTTCTGAAATATTTGTGTTTAGATGAATCAGTTTACGTACGCCATTTTCATACAACATATCATCCACCCCCGTTATGTTCCCTTTCCCTTATTATAGCAAGAAAATTCCAAAAAAGAGAATTTTTCTTATGAAATATTAGGAAAATTATACGTATTGTTTTACAATAGAACCATATATTAATTTTTCGACATATAAGTCGCTGCTATGTAAAATACAGCAAAACTGCTACTTATTGCCCCTGTAGCAGAAATAGGCCCTGACCGCTTCTATGCATGACCAGATGCTCTCGCCCACCTAAAAAGAAAAAGGGGGGTATGTCAATTTTTAAATTTGTATTTATAAAGTTAAGTTTGAAAGGAGTAAGGTTGTGAATCACAAATTATTTTATGCAGATCCATATTTACAAACCTTTACAGCCCAAATTACAAAACAAGCTCGTGACAAAGATGACAATTTATATGTTGCATTAACACAAACAGCTTTCTATCCAACAGGCGGTGGTCAGCCCCATGATACAGGGCAATTAAATCAAATTCCTGTTATAAATGTGGAAGAAATAGATGGCGAAATTCGTCATTACATAACTGAAGAAATACATGCAGATGAAGTAACGGGATATGTTTCTTGGAAACGTCGTTTTGATCATATGCAACAACATGCCGGGCAACATATTTTGTCCGCTATATTTTGGGATCACTTCAACATTCCAACAATCGGTTTTCACTTAGGAAGAGAAATCGTAACAATTGATTTAGAAACTTCTGACCTCTCTATCGAAATAGCTGAGGAAGCTGTAAATCTTGCTAATCAAATTGTATTTGAAAACCGTCCAATTACAGTTCAGTGGGTAAATCTAGAAGAAGCAAAGCAACTTCCTTTGCGAAAAGAACCAACTGTAACAGAAAATATTCGTGTTGTGATTATTGAAAATCTTGATTTTAACGGATGTGGTGGTACGCATCCGAAACAAACCGGTGAAGTCGGTCCGATTCAAATTGTCAATTGGGAGCGTTATAAAGGAAACATTCGTCTAACATTTGTTTGCGGATGGCGTACAATTGAACTAATGCAGCGCAATCAATTCCTCGTAAAAGATGCCATGCAACAATTACATAGTAAAGAAAGCGATATTCCAAACAAAATAATGCAGCTCCTTTCTACTCAAAAGGAAAATGAAAAGGCGTTGCAAGCAGCCAATGAAAAACTCATTCTTGTAGAAGCAAATGAATTGTTACAGCAAGCAGAAGAAACTTCATTTGGCAAACGAATTGCCGTTAGCTTTACAGATCGCTCTATGCATGAACTTGCTAAATTAGCAGCTATCCTTACAGAAAAAGATGACCATGCCATTACATTTTTTGTTACACAAAACGGCGAAAACTTACAATGTATTTGTGCATGTGGCCCAGCTGTTAAGCTAAATATGAATACCCTTTTAAAAACAGCCCTTCCTCTTATAGAAGGAAAAGGCGGAGGGAATCAAAAAAGCGCACGCGGCGGAGGGAAAGCAACTGTTACAGGCGAAGCATTTTTATCACACCTTATTCATATACAAAAAGAAACACAAGAAGCATAAATTTCTTCTTGTGTTTCTTTTATATTTGAAGACTCTTCTCTTTCATAATATGAAGTAGCTGATCATATGAATCGATGTAATAATCTGCTTCTGGAATTGCTTCGTTTTGAAAGGCACATGTTGTGATTCCTAGTTTTGTAGCTGGTATAATGTCTAACGCACGATCTCCCACAACGAAATGAATAGCTTGCTTCTTTTGCATATGAATATATGCTTCTGGATTCGGCTTTTTAGGGAATCCATCTTCCCAGCCGATAATTTCAGAAAAGTAGTGTAACCATCCATAGTACTCTAAGATCCGCAATACTTCTTGCTTCGAATTATGCGTTACAATGCAATTACAATTCGCTCTTTGTAACACTTCCTCTACTCTCGGAAACGGTTGATATTCCGATGGATGCAACGACCTTTCCATTTCTAATATTTGATCAATTTGCTGTTGTGATAACCCAAAATATTTTACAGCATGCGTAAATGAAATCTTTAATTGTTTTATAACCTCATCTTCATGTATGTGTTCCTCTACAACTCTTTTAAACGTACGTACAAATACACGATAACTATCTACTAAAGTACCATCAAAATCCCATAGTATATTTACCTTCATGCATATACTCCTTTTGGAATGATAATTAAATTAGATTACATGTAACCATTACGCTTCAAACAATAGTGCAAGTCCAATCCCTCCGCCAATGCCTAACGTTGCAATCACGTATTTCGCCTGTTTTCTTTGCACTTGATAAAATAATCTTGTTACGAGCATTGCTCCCGATGCACCGTATGGGTGCCCGGCAGCAATCGCTCCGCCGTTTACATTTAATTTTTCATAAGGAATGTTTAACTCCCTAGCACATGCAACGATTTTGGAAGCAAACGCTTCATTCATTTCAATATAATCAATATCGTCCATAGTAAGATTCATCTGTCGCAATAATTTTTGCACCGCAAATATCGGTCCACTACCAGGGAAATGAGGATCAACGCCTGCAACAGCACTATGTACAAACCGTAGTACCGGTTTATACCCAAGCTTTTCCGCTTGCTTTTCACTCATAATAAGAAGTGCACACGCTCCGTCGTTCACTCCACATGAATTTCCTGCTGTCACTGTCCCCTCTTGTAAAAAGGCAGGACGTGTTCGTTTTATAACTCTTTCATAATTCATACAATGTTTAACTGTTTCGTCTACTGTAATATGAGAAACTGGCACAATTTCTTCTTGTAAATACCCTTTTTCTAACGCCGCTAATGTTCGTTTATAGCTCAAACATGCATACTCATCTTGCATCTCCTTAGTAATTCCGTAACGCTTCGCTACATTCTCTGCCGCAACTCCCATATCAGGATCACCTATATGCTCAGGTGAAAAACGAGCTCGCTTTTCAAATTGTGAAGTACTTACACTTTCCACTCCACCAGCAACGTAACAAGTTCCTGCTCCGCCTTGAATTAGATGACATGCCAACCGAATTGCTTCCAACCCTGCACCGCACTGGCGATCAATCGTCACCCCAGGTACACTATATGGGAAACCTGCCTCTAATGCTGATAGCCGAGCTATATTTCCTCCAGGCCCGACAACATTTCCGAATATAACATCATCGATTTCGTTTTCGATTCCATTACTTATATATACAAGTAATGGAGCTGCCAATTTTTCAACGGAATATTCTTTAAACATACCATTTATCTTTCCAATTGGAGTGCGTTTTGCTTCAACAATTACTGCTCTATTCATACGTCAACTCCTGCTGTTCAATCATTTCTTTTACTTCTGCCCGTGCAACTTTCCCACTGCTTGTATGAGGAATGACATCTACAAAATACCACTCTGTCGGAATTTTATAGGCAGATAATCTTCCCAAACAAAATTGCTTTAGTTCCTTTTTTGATACTGTTCCTTTAACTAGTACTATCGGTTTTTCTCCCCAATACATATCCTTCTTACCAACAACCACTGCTTCCTCTACACTTGGATGCATCTGCAATACACTTTCAATCTCTTCAGGAAAAATGTTAATTCCGCCAAAAATTATCATATTTTTTTCTCGACCTACAATATATAAAAAACCATCTTCATCAACATAACCTACATCATGAACCGTCATCCACCCATCATTCGTTACTTGAGCAATTGGTGCATCGTCTATTATATACCCCATAAAAAACTGTTCACTCTTAACATAAATTGTGCCGACTATTCCTTGCTCTATTTCTTGTCCGTCCCCATTTCGAATACTAATCTTTACATTATGACATGGCCTTCCAACTGAAGATGGTTTCTGTTCATTATCATGATGAGATAGTGCTGTAACAAAACTTAATTCGGATGCCCCATAAAATTCATATCGCTTTGTATTCGGAAAAAACTGTTTGATTTTTTGCTTTGCTTCAGCTTCCCATTTTGCACCTGATGAAATAATTTTTATCTCTCGTTCTATCACTCTTTCTTCTTTGTATAATGATTCTAACATCGTTGGGACTGTATACATAACAGAAACATCTTCATTTTTTAATAATGAAAGCACACGGTTTGGAATGAATTTTTCTGTCATGTATATCGTTTGTCCTATAAATAAAGCGCTCATTGCACCGTATAAAAAGAGAGAGTGAACAAACGTTCCAGATAGCAACACTGTCTCATTATTATTCATATGAAAATCATGAACATTACAAGCAAAGCTTTCTACCCATGATTGTTGTGAGCGGAGAAACGCTTTTGCTTTTCCAGTTGACCCTGATGTGAATCCCAAATAAAACGGTAACTCTCCTGCTTTTTCTATATCATTTACTGTAATAGAGGCGTTTGTTATTCTCTCAGACCACGTACTAATCGAGAATACTTTACTATTTGTTTGAGGCAATTGATTACGTTTATGCTGTGCTACAACTATTATAGAAGGCTGTACGATTTGGAGCCGTTCCTCTAGTTCATGAATACTCCACTTCGGATCAAGTGGT
The DNA here is from genome assembly GCF_000746135.1 of Bacillus sp. UNC322MFChir4.1. Lineage (NCBI taxonomy): Bacteria > Bacillati > Bacillota > Bacilli > Caryophanales > Bacillaceae > Bacillus > Bacillus sp. UNC322MFChir4.1. The sequence continues at coordinate 20,908 of NZ_JQKQ01000039.1, read as the reverse complement.
ACACAAATCCAACCTGCCATAGCAGATCCAGCGAATATTTGTAAAAATTCTACGCTATTATCTAGCAAAATAGCAATCTTTTTATTACATGATTCTTCCTCGTGAAGCCAATTTGCCACTTTGCAAACAGACCTATACCACTCTTTATATGTAACAATTTTATCTTTTGTTTTTATTGCAATTTTGTTCGGTTGGTAATAAGCATGTGCTGCATAAGATTTTGTAATTCCCACCTATTTCACTTCCTATTCTATATATCTATTTTAATTTTTCGACATATAAGTTACCGCTATGCAGCATACAACATGACCGCTTCTATGCATGGCCAGACGCTCTCGTCCGCCTAAAGAGAAAGAAGGTTTTTATATCAATTTTTTAATTTGTATTTATATATAACAAAAAGAAACACGTATTAACGTGTTTCATATTTGGTATGATAAATTGTTCGTTTCAATGAACGTTGCAGTCTCGTTACAAGAATTGTCGCAAATACAGCCTTTAATAAATCTCCTGGTAAGAACACAACACTTAATTTTGCTGCTTTTACTACACTTATATCCATCACAAAAGCTTGTACGATAACACCAAAGAAATATACAACGAAAATGCCACCAATAATATTAATTAAAAATAACTTCAAAAATGATACGTTGCGAAGACGTTCTACGAAATATCCAATCACAAACGCTCCGATAACATATCCCATTAAATAACCGGCACTTGGTCCTACAAAAACCGAAAATCCACCGCGACCTCCAGCTAACAACGGTGCACCCGCTGCTACAACAAGTAAAAATACGAATTGGCTAAGAGCCCCCAAGCGAGATCCTAACAAACCACCTGCAAGCATAACACCAAGTGATTGTAATGTAATCGGTACAGGTGTAAATGATAAAGCAATTGGTGGTAAAAGTCCTAACACTGCCATAATGGCACTAAATAAAGCTACAAAAACTAAATTTCTTGTATTCATATTGTGTTTTCTCCTGTTTGTAAACTATAAATGTAAATAAGGTAACATATCACATCTGATATGTTACCTTGCCCTTTTTATATTGTCAACCAAAATATAATTATAGTTTACAATCACTATTCAATCTTCTACATAATATTGCTCCAATTCTTTTCGGAGCGCTTGCTTTAAAAATTTTCCGACTGAAGTTTTCGGAATTTCTTTCAGAAAGACAATCTCATCTGGTAGCCACCATTTTGCAAATTGCGGTTTTAAAAAGTCATATAATTCTTCTTTTGTAACAGATTGATCTTGTTTTACAACAACACATGCAACGGGGCGCTCTTGCCACTGTTTATGCGGTACTGCAACAACAGCCGCTTCAAATATTGCTTCATGTGCCATTAAAGCATTTTCTAAATCAACAGATGAAATCCATTCTCCCCCGCTTTTAATTACATCCTTCGTTCGATCAACAATCTTAATACACCCTTCTTCATCAACCGTAACGACATCTCCTGTATATAACCAGCCATCTCGAAATCCCTCTGCTGTTCGCTCGTCTTTATAATAACTTGACGCAATCCAAGGAGCACGTAAACATAGCTCGCCCATTTCTTGTCCGTCCCATGCTACCTCTCCCTTTTCCCCAACAACTTTCATTTCCACACCAGGCACTAAATAACCTTGCTTCGCACGTATCGTAAGTTGCTCTTCATATGGCAATTCATTTTCATAACTTTTCAAACGTGCAAGTGTAACAAGCGGACTCGTTTCTGTCATTCCATATGCATGCACAAATGGGACGTTATATTTTTGCTCGAAGGCTGCAATCACACTCTTCGGCGCAGCTGCACCGCCGCATAAAAACCGCTTTATATTTGATAAGTCATAATGATTCTTTTCTAATTCTTGCAGCACACCAAGCCAAATTGTTGGGACTCCGGCTGCTAATGTTACTTTTTCTTCTTGCATCATCTCTAATAAAATTTTCGGTGTAAACATTGGTCCAGGAAGAACTTGCTTTGATCCAAACCATGTTGCTGCAAACGGTAATCCCCAAGCATTTACGTGAAACATAGGAACAACCGGCATAGCTGCATCACTTTCAGAAAGTGCCGTTGTATCTGCAAGGCCAAGCGCCATACTATGTAAAACTGTACTGCGATGTGTATATACGACGCCTTTTGGATTACCTGTTGTAGCTGATGTATAGCACATACCAGCTGGCATATTTTCATCAATATCTTTTAAAAATGGAAAATTAGGATCTCCTTCTTCAAGAAGCTGTTCATAATGGTATACAGGTTGAAGTGATGTTTCTGGAAGCTCTTTTTTATCGGTCATAATGATATAGGCTTGTACAGTTGATAATTCCCCTTGAATTTTCTCCACAAGCGGTACCATATCTTCGTCTATGAGTAATATGCGGTCCTCCGCATGGTTAATAATATAAGAAATATGCTGTGAGGATAGACGAATATTAATCGTATGCAGGACAGCACCAATACTAGGAATCGCAAAATATGCTTCTACATGACGATGGTGATTCCATGCTAGCGTGCCAACTCGTTCCCCTTGCTGCACACCTATTTTTTCCAAAGCGCTAGATAGACGTCTCGTTCGTTCACCTAACTCCTTATACGTTAACCGTGTAATTGTACTATGTGTACGAGAAATAATCTCTTTCTTTGGGAATAGTTTTTCTGCTCTTTCGATCATCGAACTAATTGTTAATGGCACATCCATCATCATATTTCTTCTCCCCCTTGTAAAAACGCTTTCATTATTTAGTATTACAAAATGACTTATTAACAGTTCATTACATTCATACAAGCTGCCATAAGTATAAAAATTGAAAGTGATTTTGTCAATATTTTTAGAAAATTTAGATAAATATTTATATATTTTTAATTCTTCTTTTTAAATGGCTATGTTTTAAAGCAATGATAATATGAGATTTTTAAGGGAACTCCAAAAGAATCCCTTATTTTATATTATTAATAAAAAAGTGTTGTACTATATCAAGGTATTTATCTGGATGAATTAAACTAATTTCTCCATGTCCATTTTTTTTAATAACTTTTAAAAAGCTACCATTAATGGTATCGTGAAGTAGTGTTGCTGATTTTTTCATTATTGATAATTCTTTCTCACCAACTAATATTAATGTTTTCGCTTTCGTCTTGCATAATGTTGAAGGTATTGAATAATCTCCATTGCTTTTCGTAATATTAATTAGGGTTTCTTTTGTCATTCGTGAACTATCTTCATAATAGGTTTCAAATAATTCATCTGGTACATTTAATGTTTTAGCCTGTAGTTTTGCATACCATCTTTTTTTAATTAACCCATAGCACACATTATATATTGGTACAGTTAATGTGACTGCCATTTTCATAGGATAAACCAACGCACTTTCTATAACAGCATTCTCTGTAATATCACATTCTTGTGATATTATTTCAACAACGATTTGAGCACCAATAGAAAGACCACAAATTGCAAAAACTTTTCCATTACAATTTTCTTTTATATAATTAATAACCTGTTCTGCCGATTCTTTTATACTTACAAAAGTATTATTCCAATCATCACCATGCCCATCAATAATAGGTGTAACAATATAATACTCCTTTTTCAATGCTTCAATTTGTGATTTTAATGACCACCATGACAGTCCACCACCATGAAGAAAAATGATAACTGGCATATTTTTATTGCCAAATTCTTTAAATATCACATTTATCCCCCGTCTATATATCGAATATTATATAAGAAATCTTATTTCACATTTTTTTAATTGCTGAACCAGTATATTTTACAACTCCCTTATCATTTCCAAATAGTTGTGGCCATTTGAACCAATACATATAATTGCTAATATATTTAGTTGCAACACCATTAAACCTATCCATACACTTTTTTAATTTGTTGTGTACAGCATTTATATATTGAATATGGTAAATTCCTTCTTTTTTATTAGGCTATGTTAATAATATTGTTGATTTTAAAGACCTTTAAATAATCAAAGGTTTTACTCTTTAGAAACCAAATAAGCTTATCTTGACGGTGTAGAATTTTTTCAAGTCACAGCTCAAAAACATAATATGAACATAGTAATACTAAAAAAATCGGTAGCGCAGTTTCTGGAACATGGAGCGAGATTGTATCAATCATGGATGTTGTACCATATTAAACTCGTAAGCTTCAAAACGTGTTAGCGTTTAAGTGGTGGATAGTTGACTACATAGGTCTTCTCCTCATCCATTGCGTCGCAACCCATTTTTCACCTTTGATAACAGGTGCACTGCCATGTAAAGTGAGTTTGTTTAATGATGCATCCTGATAAAAATATTCGAAATATACCGCCATTCCTTTTTTTGGAGATACAGAAAGGTTGAGTTTTGGAAAAAAAGTCTCTCCGCCTTCCTCTACATCATTTAAGTACATGACAAGGGTACTCATACGATTGTTATTTGCTGACGCACTGTTTTCTGCAAAAAAATCATAATGCGCTTTATATTCTTGACCAACCGTATACTTTAAGACTTGCAACCCTTCGCCATGTTGGGCCGGAACACTCATAATTGAAGCGATTCGTCTTTCGATTTTAGTAGCGGCCTCACTTTTTTCTAAAAACATACCACTACTCGTCCGAATGTCATTTATATTGCGTGAAACACCAATTTTAGAACGGTTCATTTTATTTTTAGACATTTCCATTAACAATTCACACTCTTCATCACTTAATACATTTTCTAACACGACAATGAGAGGCTCTTCTATTCTTGAAATAATTTGGATTTCTCGATCCTCTATTACAATTGTATTTCCAATGTGGTTAAAAATTGTAAGTTCCGTATTTTCAACTGTTTGGTTTTCCATTGTCATATTCAACAGCTCCCTTAAAAATAATTGAACAGTATGAATATACCGTATTTTTCTGTTTATTCGTTTTTTTAAGAAAATTACAGAGGGAATTGTTTTCCGATCTATTTTAACTATTGTCATAAAAACCTCGACTCACTTTAGAATCGAGGTTCATAGTTTTTCTCTCTATCTCATATTGTGCTAAAAAAGTGGGAGTCTAAACCAGAAAGCTTACACTGGTAAAACTACATTCTCAGGGGTTTGTAGTCAAAATGAGCATAACTCAAGATCATTGAGAAAGTAGAAGAAAAATAATTCATTCTATTACTCTCCCTTTTGTATATCATATTCTTCTCGCAAAATCGCATATATTTTCGTATCTCGATATGCTCCCTTTACAAACATATCTTTTCGCAACATTCCCTCATATTGCATTCCTAATCGTTTCATCACTCGTTCGGATTGTACATTACTAGCATGACATCTTGCTTCAATACGATTTAACTGTAATGTTTCAAATCCATAACGAATACATACCCTTGCTGCTTCCGTTGCAATGCCTTTCCCCCAATAGTTTGGTGATAATGCATACGCTAGCTCTGCCTTATGATGATTCTCTTCATATTCGATAAAACCGCACGTCCCTATGATCTTTTGTTCGTTTTTCAGTTCTATTCCGTAAGCTGCTATTTCTCCATTTTCATATTGATCTAGGATCGATTGTACAAATATTTGTGAGTCCTGTAATGTTTCATGCGGATACCAAACTGTATATGTCGCAATTTTTGGATTTGAAGCATATTCAAATATATCCGCAGCATCTTGTATTGTTAACGGTCGTAAACATAATCGTTCTGTAATGAGTGTTGGATATTTTTCTGAGATATTTCCATATTCCATTCCTGTCATTTCCTCTCTACATTCCTATTTAAAATGCTGTGTAATTACACCTTTACCATTTTCCACTTCAATTTCTGCAAATGCGCCGTTTATAAAGGTAATTTGCGGAGGCTTATGACCACAGTCTACATCATAAACAATTGGAATTTGCAGCTCATCAGTAAGTTCTGTATATACATCTTCAGCGGTATATTCATTCACCGGATGATTGGCAGCACTGCGCCCAAATAAAATGCCTGAACAATTATCAAGCCACCCTGCCAACTTCATTTGAACCAACGTACGTCGTAAATCAGTAGTCGTTAACTCACAATTTTCAAAGTACCAAATGAGCGGATCATCATGAAAATGGTTCTCCCTAAACTCTTGCACATTACCAAATGGCGTGCCAATGAGATGTCTAATCACATCAATACATCCGCCAAGCAATCGACCTGTAATGTTCACATTCCCATTCGAAATTGTTTTCCAATTTGTATCTTCTGTTAAGTGAAACACACACGGTGATGGATTATTATGTTGCCATTTCGCTTGATATTTCTCTGAAGAATATTGAGTGATTGAATCCCCTGCTTCCGTTGATAATACACTTTGCCACATTGCTGTTGTATGATCAGAATATTCGCCTCTTACATCTACAAAATTCGTCCCGTGAGCAGTCGCTATTCCTGTTTTTAACGTTATCGCTAATAATAAAACACTCGTATCTGAGTATCCCAATAACCATTTTTTATTTATCTTTTCAAAATCAATATCTTCTATTATTTCAATTAACAATTCACCACCCCAAGGAGGAATGATAATATCAATGTTCTCATCCTGGGTCATTTCCATAAATTCATCTGCTCTTTTTTTCACACTAGCAGACTTAGCTTTCTCTTGTGTCCAAACTGTTTCTCCGCAAACGACTGTATATCCTTTTCTTTCCATACTTTCACAAGATTGTTTAAACATATTATGTAACGCTTCATTTACACCAGAAGAAGGTGCTGTAACCCCAATTGTTGCCCCTTTTCGTAAAAACGGATATTGTATCATATGTATTTCTCCCATTCTTTTCTATATATTTAGATTTGTATTCGTGAAACTGCTATTAAAATCCTTCATTTCAAGCAATCACAACTGCTTACATTATCATCTCATATCTGTAAAACTTGCTATTCAGCTGCAAAAAATAGAAAAGGAAGTAGGAAAAACATTCTTCCCCCAAACGCTAAAACCAAATCATAGATTTTTCAATCTAATACTAATTGATTTTAGAATCCAATAAAGTGCCCCTCGATTTAAACTAAATTTAAGTGTTAATATTTACCTGATAATATTATAATTTCTTATATGGAAAATATATAAGAAACGGAGAATTATCATGCTGAATATAGATATTAATCGTTTTACTGATATTTGTTTTGAATATCAACAGTCTAGATTTTATGTTAGCAGAATACCTGAAGATTTCTTATCAGTTGCAAAAAAACGTTTCTCTATACCAAAGGATGATCAGATTATTGCTTTTTTAAGCTGCAATATGGTTGGTTCGGGGAAATATGGTGTTTACTTTACAAGTTCAGGTTTATATTGGAACAATTGGTTATTAGGTAAAGGGAATATGAAATGGGATAAATTAAATGAAGTGCAACAAATTGAAGTTGATAAAGATGGTTTTTTATCTTTTGATGCCCAAAAAAGTTTTAATATTAACCTGAGTGATTATCCACCACTGTTATTTAAGGAATTACTTATAACTCTTAAAAGTTCATTCCATAATTCAAAGCAAAATGATATACATCCAGTTATAAAAATTGATGAGATAAAATCAATCTGCTCTTTATTTGAGACGTATGATGAATTATTAGAACCTGATAATGGATTGTTTGTAGACACTCATATTTCAGACAAAAAGTTAAAGGAAATTGGAGCACGATATATTGTTTCAAAAGAAGAAGAAATCATTGCTTTTTTAGATACATCTGTCCTTGGTAATTTGGGTAAAGGATCGGATGGAATATTAATTTGTCAATCAGGTATATATTTTAGAGAAACTTTTGTACACTTGTATTTTCCATGGCATGTCTTTAGGGATATCCCTATTACTTTGATTTCAAACGAGTTAGAAATCGGAAAAGGAAACATATTTCATCTTCAACATGCTAGAATGTCTAATCAAGAGATTTTATTATTCATCAAGAATTTAAAACAGCATGTTACTGCTTTATATGAGGAAAATAAGTGTTTATCTAATATAAAGAATCGCCACTAAAAATAAGTTAATATTTTGTTTAATTTAAGTTTGAATATAAAAAAACGCTATACTTTTTGTAGGAATATACAGAAAGTATAGCGTTTTTTTATACTTGAGTGTAGTGAATATTCTTGAATTGGTGGGAAAGCATGGTTCATTACGCTACCTCTAAAGATATATAGAATTTTAATACTTTTAGTGGATTTAATATTGTTTTTACATTGCTATACTCTTAATATCCAATAACAAAGAGTAGGGGGAAAACGACATGATTAAAGGATTGTATGAAGCACACTTACCAGTTAGTAACTTGCAAAATTCAATTGAATTTTACCGGAAACTAGGATTGAAACTTGCTTGGTGTAATGAAGACACTGCTTTCTTTTGGGTTGAAAAAGGGAAAAGTTGGTTGGGCTTATGGGAAGGAAATGAGTATGAAACTCAATACCATCCTTCCTTACGACATATTGCTTTTCGAGTTTCATATGAAGATATAAAAGACTCTTTAAAGTGGCTACATTCTATTCAAGTTGAAGCTGTCCCATTTGGTAATAGAAAAACTATTAAACCATTTATTCGCCCACATCAAGGTAATGTTTCAGTATACTTCAATGACCCAGATGGTAATAGTTTGGAATTAATCTGTTATGTTGACGTGCCTAATGAATTAAAACATATTACAGATAAGTTGTCCTTCGTAGATTGGGAGGAACTAGTTAATAATACATTTAAATAAGAGATTGTAAGATAAGCTTATTTCACTAAACGGAGTCACAACACATCACTATCAGGCTAATATTTTGTGGAACAAGGGATTTCTTAAGTTGATGGATGTGTGGTACTCCCTCTAATTCAAAGGTAAACGATATATGTTACTAGCAACTTCATTATAAAACGAATATATATCACTAATCCCTAACGTATCCGCAAGATCGATTCCAATAAAATCGATATGATCCCAATTATATTTTGTCGCGGTATAATTCCAGACACCTTTTTGAGCGTTTCCTGCATACGGCTGATTTCGATGCCCTATCGGATATTGTGACGAAACAACACTAACAAGTCCATCATTTGGCCACCATTTTTCGTTAATAATTGGCTCTGCATATCCTTGTGTAAACTTTCCAATATGTAAGCCAGACAAGTACATAAGTGGATTCATCGTCAGTAAAGGGACAGAATATCCCGTCAGTAATGAACGATATGTCGCATCTCCTGTATAGGAAAAATAATATACGTCATCATATGTTTTTACCCATTGATTAAGCTCTTTAGATCCAGCTGTCGTTAAATCGTATGCACTAATATCTTTACTTTTCCAAACGGAACTATTAAGCATTCGATCCGCATATTGCAAGAAGCTCTCTCCTTGTTTTCGCTTTAATCCCCATTGTTCCAATTTAAAGTCATAGCCAAATGTTTCTGGATTATTACCTGATAAACTAGCAATCTTTATTACAAATTCTTTAATAAACGAAGACATCGTTTCTTCATCTGCAAACGTAGAACCGTTATGCGGCGTACCAATGCTTGTTACACTCCGTACCCAATCTTTATTCCCTTCAAATAACGGTGATATTCCTACCTCTGGATGTTGTTTATAATACTCTCGTTCTTCTAAACTTCCCTCCTTTAATAGTTGCAATAAAACCCTTTCTGTTTGACCACCCATGCTATGTCCAACGAAATGAACTTTATGTTGATTATCCCATTGGTTATATACCCCTGAAAATGTTTTTCCATAACGGGCATGTCCATGCGCTCTCGCATGTGCTTCTCCATAATCAACTGTTCCACCTTTTAAATACGAATATAACTCTGCTGCACGATCCCAATTGCTTGAAAATGGTCCAACCGAAGCTGTATATGTTCTATACCCTTGTCGATTCAAATTTGTCTCGATATCTTTAAAACCGCCCCAATACTTAAAACCAAACAATTCATCACGGCCCCAACCACCTAAACCATGAATAAGAACAATCGGTTCTTTTTGATTTTGTTCCTCTGCTTTTAATTCAACCGGTGACCAAAGTAAACCAATAATAAGTAAAATCGAAAGCATTGCCTTTACGTGTCTCCTCATAAAAAACCTCCTTTGTTTTAATTAAACTTTACTGAATTTTCTGTTATTTTTAAAGACATAAATATTTTTCTCAACATTTTTTGTCATATCTTTTTATAACTTTAGGAGATCATTTGCGTAGTTTTTAAATGATAAATAGTGTCTGTGTAGTAAAGGAAGTGAACTACGAAATAAGCATTAGTGGACATTAGAAAGGTTAAAAATCATACTCTTTGAGACATAAGCAACTATCAGTTACCTTTTATAAATCTTCCCCCAATATGCTTCCTATTTACAAAAGGTAACTCATAGTGTAATATTACACTATGAGTTTAATTGAACACTAATTCATGGAAGTGATGTTATTTGAATAAAGAAACTGTAATTGATTTGATTTCTAAGAATGTTCGTCTGATTCGTCTTGAAAAAGGATATTCTCAAGAAAAAATGGCTACTGTTCTAGGAATTTCTAAAAAGACATTGGTTCAAATTGAAAAAGAAAGAACATTAATTAGTTGGACGAATGCTATCGCAGTTTGTGCCTTATTTAAGGATGGGCAAATCTTAAAACACATTTTAGGAGAAGAACCTTTTGAGGTAATCGAAACACTAGCCCACGATGGTATGAATACGCCAAAAGTAAAAACATTAGGCGGAAAAATGTTTTGGAATGAGATTGCGAAAAAAGGAAAATTTCGAGTACAACAAAATGTGATTAGTCAACATTTTCGTATTTTAGATGATAGTGATTATAGATGGTATAGCACGTTTGAAGAGGAAGATGTTATAAATCATTTTCACGAATTAACTAACGAGTAATTAAATTTTAGAGGAGAAATTACAATGGAGAAGAACAAGAAAGTCACTATATTAAACAGTATATTAGTAGGAACCATCATACTAAATCTATTTATCTTTACTTCACGTATGCGCTTTTTCCCTTGGTTTATTGAAGATGCATGGGGATATTTAGGAGTATTCCTTACTGCACCAATTTTAATAGGTATTTATTTCATACTAAGGCGTTTTCACAAGCAACAACTAGTCACAAATATAAACAAGGCAATTCCATTATTTGTCGCAGTAACATCATTGATTATTGTGTTTTCGCAGATAACAGATTTTTTAAATAATGTTGCACTTGTAGTTAACGTAACTGCATTATTTTTAGCAGCATATTTCCTATTCAATCAAAATAAAGGAAAAAAATAATTACGGGTTTAGAATATCTATTTATTTTATAATTCCATAATAGCATTCACATATAATGAAGTAGAATTAGGCGGTTATGAAATATGAAAAGAACAAAAATAACATATAGCATAATGTTTAGTTTATTACTATTAACATCATGTGATATATCGAATAAAGAAATTGAACAAAAAGCACAAAATTATACAAAAGCGGAGTATGGTATGTCTGTTAAACTAAATCAAGTTAACAGACATAGGACCGGAGATATTTTTCATTTTCATTTACTTAGTCCAGAATTGCTAACAGCTTGTGTGCAGCAAGTAGATGAACCACATTTGCAATTCCAACTATATTTCGATGGGCGAATCTCTCCAAAAGTAAATAATGATAACTATAAAATCAAAAAAGAAGCGTATGATTTACAAGAAAATTCAATACATATTATAAAAAGAAAGGGAATAATACTATATTTACGTTTGATCAAATGCAGACGGGGGATATTGTTTTCAATAAGAAGACTGAGAAAGAAATAGCAAAGAAAAATTCGAAGCATTATGTTACGGCAGTTTTTAGAAGTAATATCTTTTTAGATGTAAACAATCCTGCACATATGGAAAAATTAGCGGAGGTTGCAAGAAGTATTCAGGAATTTAATAAAACAATTGAAAATAATAAGATTAGTGTGGATGACATAACGATTCAGCTGCCAAATGCTAATAAGAATTTATTACAAAATATTATAGTAGATTATGTATTAACGGCTGAAGAAGCAAAAAAGGCCCTTGAGAAAAAGGGTGATTATATGAGAGCTTTACAGCTTACAAAGTGAAAAAGGAAATCATTTCGATTTCCTTTTTTGTATTCTGTTCATACACCAGAAGATCATTGATGAATGTTTACCTATAAATACTTAATTTCTTTAACGTACAATTTTCTTTTTTGGTCGTGTCGGGCCTTTAACAATAAAACGCCATATTCATCTTTGACTAAACACCCCATTTTATTTACAATAAAATTTATAAAATGGATTTTATTACCTCCCTGTTTTATTATTTAGAAAGGTGGTGTATGTAAATGACACCAAATAAAGTCCCTCGTTAAGCCCGCGGGCCTCCTTGACCATCTATATATAATCCCATTTAATATTTTTATAAAAAAGGAGAAATGTATATGATTGGTCCAGAAAAAATTACTAGAGAAGAAAGAATGAAAATCGCTTATACGATAGCAAATCAAATATTAGAAAAATTTGGTTCGAACGTTAAAGCTATTGGTATTTACGGTTCTTTAGCCAGAAATACAGATGGTCCATATTCAGATATTGAAATAAAATGTATTTTAAATTCCTTGGAAGATGGCTTTAGCTATGAATGGACAGCAGGTAATTGGAAGGCCGAAGTAAACTTTGATAGTGAAGAAGATATTATAGAAGAAGCCACTACAGTAGAAGAAAATTGGCCACTTACTCATGGACAATTCTTCACGATACTACCAATATATGATCCTGAAGAATTTTTCAAAGAATTAAAACAAAAAGCAAGTTCTGTAGATTATACAATTTTTAAAGAAGCAATTTGTAAAACATTAGTTGAAGAAATGTACGAATACATTGGGAAAGTAAGAAATATAGAAATTCAAGGCCCTAAAACATTTTTACCTACTTTAGCTATAAAAATAGCGACCTCAGGTGCGATGATTTTAGGATTACACAACAAACAATATTTTACGACGTCAGCTCAAGTATTACCTGAGGCTATAGCTTTTACAGACAAGCCAGAAGGATTTGATGAACTTTGCGAAATAGTGATGTCAGGTTATCTTTCTGAACCTAAAGAAATTATTCATATTTGCGAAAACTTTTGGAAGGGTTTATTAAGTTGGTCAATTATAAATGGTTATGTAATAAAGTGTTCAAACGATATACCTTTTAATGGATAACTCATGACATGTTCAAGCAAAAGCATCCATTGTAAATAGGGTGCTTTTGTTGAAAAACAATCTAGTGTAGCATAAATCTCGATTGAATCTTAAGATAAACACTCCTCGTTAATCGAATGAAACGAGGAGCATTTTTATACACATTTCTTCTATTTAATCGGCTTTTCCAACACATATAAGTCTTCTTCTAAATTTGTAAGTTTATCAACAACAAGTTTTGTAGCATCACCTATCGCTTGATTATATATATGCGGCCCTAGTTCTTTTATCATTTCTTCAATTAAACGTTCTGCTTGAAAACGGCCGATTTCTCCTAAATCTTCTTCTTCAAAAAATTGTTGAATATGTTCTACAATTGTTTCTTTTTTCTCATTTGGTAATTTCATAAACATCATATTATAGAGCTCCTTTTTCGTTATTTGACAGAACATGGCGTAGTGTTTCCATTGAAAAACGCGTTCCGGGGCACGTTTTTGTTACCCCATTTAATTCACGATGACCGAGAACGTGTTCGCTATTTAAAGAAAATTGATACATGAACTGTTTACATAGCCAATGCAAAGAAGTCATTTGTACTGGTGTTGGATCATAGACGTCAAAATTACCAGATATGCAAATCCCTATACTCTTAGTATTATACCCTTTCACATGAGCTCCTATATGCAGTCCTCTTCCTTCGTAAATGGTGCCATTTTCTTCAATAAAATAATTATATCCAATCCCGCTCCACCCTCGAATATTTTGATGGAATTCATGTGTCTTATATACGCCCCAGCCATCTTCCGCTGTGTGATGAATGATAATATTTGTTACAGCTTGCAATGGCTGAAGCGGATCACGAAAAGATAAATGCACTTTCTGAATGCGCATAGTCTCACCCTTTACAAATGAATGATAATTGCGGTTTTATCATCTGGATGAATAAGCTGTTTTGCTTCTAATTCTTCTATTATTTTTATGTATTTCTTAAAACCATGGTCCCACACAAATTGCGCACTTGTTTCAAGCGTCCAACCTGGATGAAACAAGCCATCTGAACAAATAAATAGATTCGTAATTTCTTGTCGTAACAGTTTCCCATGTTGGATATACGATATTACTTCATTCATCCCGTTTGCAACAGAATATCCGTTTAAAGTATTTGCCATGTAACGATTGTAGCGTAATTGCTCTTTTTTATCATTAAATATTGCTTCATTTGGAACAGAAAGTCCCTTTTTACGGTCTTCCTCCCGTTGTTGCTTTGCCCGTTTACTAATGCCTTTCACTGTGTCTTTTGTAAGTACTTTTACGGATCCGTCAACAAATTTAACAACAATCATACAATCTCCAAGCTGCGCATATTCTATTGTTTTATCTGTAATATGAATAGCAGCAACGCAAGTACACCAAAGTTGATGCTTTTTTGTCATATCAATATGATATAATTGCATTTTTTCTTGCAGTAACTGATTTGCTATAGCAACTTCAGTTTGTAATGAACCCACACTTAAAATCGATTCAAAGTGTCGCTGAAACAGATGGGAAGCCAAATATGCTCCGTTATGACCATTCTCATCTTGAAAATCAATTACCGGCGTCGCCCCATCACATACACCATATAATAGTAAAGCTTCATTACAAATTAGTGCATCTTCGCATTCTTGTTTTAATGGACTTGTTTGTTGAAAAAACTGGACCTTCATATCCCTCTCCCCCTTATAATAAATCGCTTCCAATTTTCGAACTAATCTAATTTCCCGAAATAAACTGTTTTCCCTCAAATCTTACAATCTCATATATAATTTTGAATTATTGTCAGTTTGTACATATAGCATCTTTAGTGAAGGACGGGAGAGATATGAATCGATTACTCGGAGTAATTTTAGGGTCTGTAGTTGTAGCACTTTCTTTTAATCTTTTCCTTATCCCCCACAAGATTTTAAGCAGTGGGATTAGTGGAATCGCAATGATCATTGGAATCTTAACTCCCTTTAATACTGGATTAGTAAACTTTTTACTAAACTTACCTATTCTTATTTTAGGGTATATTGGACTTGGAAAACGATTTATTGGTTATACAATCATATCCGTTATTACACTTTCGGCGGCATTATATGTGATTCCTGTACATGCAGTGGCAACAGATGCACTACTTTCTTCTTTATTTGGTGGTGTAATTGCCGGGGCAGGTATTGGACTTGTTTTCAACTGCTACGGTTCAACAGGTGGTTTTGATGTTATTGGTATGTTACTTACACGTAAGAAAGATATTCAACTTGGCGGATTCTTAATCTTACTTAATGCTATTGTAATCGTTATTTCTGGATTTTTCTTCGATTGGGATACTGCCTTAAACAGCTTATTATCTATTTTCGTTACAGGGAAAGTAATTGATGCAATCCATACAAAACATCGAAAAGTAACGCTAATGATTGTAACAGGTCAAGCAGAAGAAATGAAAGAAAAGCTCCTTTCAAGTCTTGTACGGGGTATTACATTACTTGACGGAGAAGGCGCATACTCAAATGAGAAGAAACGTGTACTAATGACTGTTATTTCTAGGGAAGAACTAGCAGGTATGAAAGCTATGATTTCTGAAATTGATCCGCAAGCATTCGTGAATATTACAGAAACCGTGGAAGTATTAGGATTATTTAGAAGAGGATAAAAGAACGAGGTGGAACTGCATCCACCTCGTTCTTTTATTCATTTTTCCGTTCCATAAATTCAATTCCCAAATGGATCTAACACATAAAACCTTGTAACATCAGAACGTGCTGGATCGACTATAACAGAAACTCCTTCTTGTGTTAAATTTCCTTGAAAATATTCTATATGTTGAACATAAAACGCTGGATGAGCTTTTTTTGCAGGAGAAAAATTCTGCTCTACTCCAATGTGTAACTCCTAGCTCCCACAGAGAAACCAACACCCTATCATTTTTTCAATCGCAAAATAAAACTTACAATTCAAAAAGATTTAATGAGAAATTGACTATTTATCCTTATCACGTCTATACTCTTAAATGATATAACATTAGTATCGTTATATCTTTAAAATAAAATATAAACACAAGTTAGAAAATCGACATAAAACCCCTTTCTTGTTAGGTGCGCAAAAGCATCTAGCCCTGCATAGAAGCGGTCAGGGCCTTTTTCTGCCACATACAAGGGTGAAAACAAAAGGAGAAAGTAAGTAGCGGGCATGTTTTGTTCTGCCTAGCAACAACTTATATATCATTTT
The DNA here is from genome assembly GCF_000746135.1 of Bacillus sp. UNC322MFChir4.1. Taxonomy (NCBI): domain Bacteria; kingdom Bacillati; phylum Bacillota; class Bacilli; order Caryophanales; family Bacillaceae; genus Bacillus; species Bacillus sp. UNC322MFChir4.1. The sequence continues at coordinate 4,522 of NZ_JQKQ01000039.1, read as the reverse complement.
TTTTAATTATTATATATATGCGGAGGAATCATGAATGCGAAGGAATAGATTTACGTCTGTTAAAAAAAGCATATATCTAAAAAGACGCGCTACTATTACAAAAAATAGAATGAAAGAGGCAATAAAAACAAAACAAAGTAAAGAAAATTTCACATTAACAAAACAACAATTTGATTCACTTCTTAAAGACACAGTAGATGCTATTGTTGTTCTTGATTTAGAGCTTCGTGTATTGAAAGTAAACAAGGCTTTTGAAACTCTTTTCGGCTGGGCTGAACAAGAAATGCTTGGAGAAATAATACCTACTATCCCAGATTTCTCAAAAGATACATACAACAAACTATATCAAGATCTTGCACACAATAAACTGTTTACGTCGAAAGAAACAATTAGACAACAAAAAAGCGGGAATTTAATACATGTTACTAATTTTATCTCTCCTATTGTAAACACATATGGAGAAGTAGTAGCGTTTGTAAGCAGCTTAAGGGATATTACAGAACGAAAAAAAATGGAACTTGCATTAAAGGAAAGTGAAAAACGCTTACGAACTCTTATAAATGCGATGCCAGCGTTTATTCTTTTGAAGGATGAAGAAGGAAGATGGCTTGAAGCTAACGATTATGCAATTTCTAGTTTAAATTTTGAAAATGTGCCGTATCGCGGTAAAAAAGATAGTGAGCTTATCCAATATAATGAGTCCTATCGTAACTCCTTCTTATACTGTGAAAAATCCGATCAATATGCATGGCAGAGACATGAGAGTATGTGTCGTGAAGAAATTATTATTCATGCTGACTCTAGTCCTATCATTCTTAACATTATAAAAGTTCCTCTTTTTCATCCTGATGGATCGCGAAAAGGGATTGTCATTATGGGACAAGATATTACAAATTTAAAGAAAACAGAAGAATTATTAAAAAAATCCGAAAAGCTCGCAGTTGTTGGACAGCTAACTGCTGGTATTGCCCATGAAATACGAAACCCTTTAACCTCTTTAAAAGGATTTTTAAAATTGCTAGAACCTGATATGAATGAAAACAACAAATGGTATGCTGATATTATGCTAAGCGAAATTGCTCAAATGGAATCTATTACAAATCAATTTATGGCAATGTCTAAACCACAAGCCATATCCATACAACCCTATCAAATTCAAACATTAATCGAGGAAGTGGTAACATTTATTTCACCAACAGCAATGATGCATAACACACATATCACCATGAATCACATGTCCTCTTTACCAGCAATTCAATGTGATGGAAATCAGCTCAAGCAAGTATTCATTAACATATTAAAGAACGCAATAGAAGCAATGACTCACGGAGGGACTATTTCCATTCAAACAATGAACATAGAAAATCATTCTATAGTAATTAGCATTACAGATGAAGGTTGTGGAATTCCACAAGATCGCATTTCACGATTAGGTGAACCTTTCTATAGTTTGAAAGAAAAAGGAACTGGATTAGGTTTAATGATGTGCTATAAAATCATTGAAGAGCATAATGGAAAATTACAAATTACAAGTGAATTAAATAAAGGAACAACTGTAGATATTCAGTTACCTATCTTCCCAAAAGCGAAATAAAGTGAGACTTTAATCAGTGGGAGGTTCTTCATCCCCCACTGATTATCAGCCCTCACCAATCGGGCTTTTACGGGCAGTTTATCTCCCACCTAACTTCTTGGCTCGCTCAGAATCGCAGGACGTTGGAGCACAGGGCGGAGAGGCACTTTTTGCCTCGTCCGAGGGGGCGAAACGACCGGAGATCCTCGCCGCTAGAGCTGGACAACGCTTTCGCCGAATTTTGAGGTGGGAGTATTACTGCCCACGAATAGCGGGATAAAAAAGAAGAGCAAACAGAATTTACTTTCCTGTTTGCTCTTCTTTTTTTATACAATACTTCACTAACTTTGGAATCTGCACTACTTCTAAGAGAAGCACCGCCAGCATTTTAGAAAAGAAAAAAGACGCATAGTGGTAAGTGTGCTGTTTGTACGTTGTTAGCCGTAATAGATGCTGTAGGATAAGCTATAGGAGAATTAAAGCTACTAATTTATAATGAAAATAGGGCACTTATTCTACCTCAATTTCCATTTCATTTGAACCTTCTTTTAGAATAAATTCTGATTCATACAATGGTGGGATAATGTTACCGTTTTTTTCTTTATCTTCGTGCATATATTTCAGATGTGAGGGGCATTTCTATAGTTAATTGTCTCCTCTATTCAATCTTAGTAGTTAAACACTCCTAAAGAAGAAATTGCGTCATTCCATCCATAATCATTCAGGTTAATGGTACGTCCCCAATAAGAGTAATTGTCCCAAGCGTAAGTAGCTCCCCCATAACTAGCATGTTCCCAAACTCTTGTATAGCCACTAGCTGCAGTACTAATTGAAGAAATTTGATCGTTCCAGTAATTACCGACGTAATTTGTGTAAGTTCCTATTGCATAAGAAATACGGGATCCACCTTTATTAATATCCCAGTAGAAATCAGTATAATTTGGTCCAGTACCCAGAGTAGTCAAGTTTTCTTTCTCGATTAGTTCTGCTTTTGGATTTTTATATTCACGGTGTTTTTCGTATTCTTTATTTTGAACAAATTGCTGAAATTCTTTTTCATTGGTGAATCCATACTTAATTTCTTTTCCATTCTGATCTTTCGAGAAGAAGATATGTTTTACTTGACTATCTTGGACGGGAGAACTTGCTTTTTTCCCATTAATCAGAACAAATTGACTTTTCCCCTCTTCAGCAAAGGTTGAGGGTGCTGCTGAAAAAAAGACTGCAATTAGAGCAAAGCACATCAAGACAACCGATTTAAGATTTCTTCTCATCAAAATCACCTCATAAATGTATTTTTAGGGTATTTATACTTTTTTGTAATAAAAACAAAATACCCCTTAGGTATTCTATCACTTTTGAGGTAAAGGATGTATAAAAAGTAAAATTTTAACAAATCGTGGTTAAAATTTAATAAAAATAGAGTTAAATTTTACACATAATACTGGGGTACCGCTACATCACCATCAAGCTAAGAAAAGCAAATACCCCAAAACGAAGAAAATGAGCCGAACTCTTATGAATAAATGTGAAAGAAATAAAGGTAAATGACATACAATCTATGCTGTTTCCAATATGAATTTGGGCAACTGATATCTTAGGAACTTTTTTGGCAAAAAAACTATATTATAAAGAAAAATCTAATATGGCAGATTTAGTTTGCGAGCAATTGAATCTTTGAAATTTCCGACCAAATTTCAAAAATATAAAAGGCAGGTCTTTTATTTAACTAATGGAAAAGAGAAGAAAATTGAAGTGCCGAAAAAAGAAAATAAGAGTAAAGATATTGTATTAGATGATATTGTCATTGATTTAAAGAAATAAAAAGAGAGACTGCTTAAATAAAAAGGCAGTCTCTTTTTGTTAAGAACTAGTTACGAGCAACGCATGGGGATGCTGTGTTTTATATTCCTCTTTCCATGGAATGTTTAGTTGTTCCCACGTTTGTCCGCTATCCATAGATTGAAAAACACCATTATTATTTAAAGTGTAAAACGTATGAGGATCGGCTGGATTTGTTGCAATCATGGAAATAACTGTACCGATTGCAGATGGTAGTCCTTGATGAACTTGTTGGAAAGGTGTATCTTTCGTTTTTCGATAAATATAAGATTCATAAGGAATCCGATGGTGAGCTAGATCAGCACTTGGCGCAGCAGAAACGAGGATCGTATCACAATCAGCAGGATCGATAGCCATACTGTATAAATAATGATGTCCTAATCCTTCACTGCATGAAGTCCAGCTACTTCCGCCATTATAACTTTCGAGATAGGCACGATCAGGACCGCTTATAAATCCGTCACCGCATGATGCATAAAGACGATTAGGAGCAGCGGGGTGCATAAGCAATTGATGGGCATCGATTGGAGCACCGAATTTTTTATCTTCCCATGTTTGTCCATTATCTTTACTTTGAATAACGGCCCCGGCTTCAATTGATACATGTAGCGTATCTTGTTTATTTGGATCAACTGTAATCCATCGTACATGATGCGTGAAAGGACGAGGGGGGAATGCCCACGTATATGAAGAAAGTAATGATTTCATGTTTTTACATTCGTTCCACGTTTCACCACCATTTTCTGAGGAAAATAAGGCACTAGGTTCTGTACCGACATAAACGACGCCATAGCCATTAACTTTCTTATTGGAGCTTACAGTTATCGCAGTAATAGAAGAATGTAAAATACCATCTTCTTTAGGGAAATCAAAGTAACGGTAAGAATCGCCAATCGGTCTCCAAGAATCCCCCCTATCGTCACTTAACCATACCCCCCGGCCAAACGTACCGCAATATATACGGTTGGATTGAAATGGGTCTACCGCAATACAGGTAGGCTGCATACCTTGTAAATGGTATTGAATTTGATACGCTTCGTTTTTTTCTTCTAAGACAACAAGTTCTCGTTCCATACAGAGGAATAACCGTTTCAAAACTATAACCTC
>NZ_JQKQ01000038.1:0-37370 GCF_000746135.1 Bacillus sp. UNC322MFChir4.1 | reverse complement strand
ACTTTTGTATTTGTAATGTCATAACCTTTTACTTCAGATTGGTATCCGTCTACTGATTGCTCTTTTACTTCATACGTATATGCTTTGCCGTTTGCATCATATACCGATATATCTTTAAATTCGTATTTCCAATCTTTTTCCGCCGTTACTTCTTGTGTTGCGATTACTTTGCCGTTTTGCAGTAAATCTACCTTGATTGCACTTGGACGATCTGTTGCGTTATCGTCTTTCCACGTCTTTGTTCCTTCTACTTTTGTTAGTTGGACCACTTTTGTATTTATAATGTCATAACCTTTTACTTCGGATTTATATCCATCAACTGGTTGTTCTTTCACTTCATACTTATACACTTTTCCGTCTGTATCGTATGCAACTAAGTCTTTAAATTCATATTTCCAACCGCTTGCTTCTGTTACTTCTTGTGTTTTAATGACTTGACCATTTTGTAGTAAGTCTACTTTAATCTCTTTCGGACGATCTGCCGCATTGTCGCCTGTCCATGTTTTTGTTCCTGTAATGGATGTAGTCTTCACTTTATTCGAAATCGGTAGTTTAACTCCATTTACCTCATTTGATTTAACTTCAAAACTTACTTTTGTCTGAGAGTCGAAATCAATATACTCTGGAGCTGAAATCTCTTGTACATAATATTTCCCTGGTTGTAAATCAGAAATTTCAATTATCCCTTTTTCATTTGTTTTATATACATCCCCAAGTTGTTCACCTGACTCTTTATACAACTTAAACGAGACATTTTGTATTACTTTTTCTTCGTTACCTTCAAGATGCTTAACAATTCTTAACGTTCCTTTAGGAGGTAAATCACCTTGAATACCACCGCCAGATGTTACATTTGCGACTGTAGCACTACCCGATACAGAAACCGGTTGTTTGTATAGAAGTTGATAATCAGCTTTATAATCATTCTTAAAAGATTCTTGGTTCTTTCCGCTTTCCATTATCGTACTTGCATAAGAAACATTAAAAGACCTAGCACTTCCCATACTCCAGTTAATCACGACTTTAAATGAACGACCGCCGTCATCAAACTGAACATATCCATAACGTTGATCTTGAAATTGTTTAATAGTTAACTCCTCTACGTTATTAACTATTATTCGAAAACTATCTTTATTAAGTGTTTGGCCTTCCTGCAAACTATCAGACACAACAATATCTCTACCTAAATATTCTTTCTTGTTGTTTATCCTCAAGAACCAACGCACTTCATCGGGATTACTCGGTTGAATATAACCGGTTTTGCCGATAAATGGATCAGTCCCTGTACTACCACCGCTTGAACCAGTGATCGTGACAGTTTGTTTATCTAAATTCGTCCCTAAATTTGTTTCAACATTTGTTGTTTGTTCTACACGATTAGCTTCAACTGTAAAATAAAAATGTCCTCTGATATTGTGAAGTTTCTCCACCATATCATTAAATGTACATACCACCTTACCCGCAGTTACCTTACAAGTACCAAAATTAATACCTTGCTCATCATTTAATGGGATATCCCCCCCAAAGCCTGTTAATTCTCGAGGAAGTGTTAATGTTAACGTGTCTCCAGACTTCATATTATTTCCGGATTTATCACTGAAGGTTACATTTATTGTAGCCCGATCTCCTTGCTTCAATGTTTGTTTATCAAACGTAATACTATCCACAAATCCTGTTGTACTTAACTCTTGTGCATTTGCTATTATAGGCAGCAAACTCTGACCTATAGTAAACATAAAAATCATTATAATTGAAAAAATCGAAGTGGTTCTTTTTAAATGCATATGTTCCCTCCTGTAAATTTTGAATATAGATACAGTCCGGTACAAACTATAACAATGATTCTATTATTCAATGTCATTACGATGCTTTACTTAATTCTTAATAAATACTATCATCTTTTCTCTTTTTCAATCCTTCTATCACTTAGATAAAATAACACTTCCATCCGCAGGAGTCTTATCCCCCTATTTTTTACTTTTTTTGTACCTTAAGGTAGGAAGTCTTACCTTTATGCAAAATAAACGAGATTGCTTATTACATGTTATAAACTTAAATTTTCCCGATGTATGTCATCCACAACAACTCTGTTCTATATTGTTTAACAAGAATATTGGCGAATATACGGAAAGGATTTCACATTACAAATACAAAGGTGAATGAACAACTTCATTAGGAAAAGATTATTCAAAAACAACGATGATAAAACATGTAACAGTTATTCGGCTTATTATGCTGTAAGGATTGTGAAACTTCTTTATACTAATTGCGAAAAAAACGTTTAGTACACAGGGGTATATGAACAGGCTACTTCACCCGACTCTGATACTGCCTCCTAAAAAAGCGAGAAGTAAAGTTTATAATTAAATGCAGCATAACAACTAAAGAATGTTATAGCTGTAAAACGTACTGAGATATTTGTATTCGAAAGGATACTATTGAGGATACGTTTTTTGTTATCATGAATCACGGGGATAATCGATCACCTTACACACGAAAACAAACATAAAACGCTCCTGACGAAGTTATGTTTATCTATGAAGATAAAAGCTATATTCTCCAAATCTAAATAAAGTGGGATAAAAAAATATGATTACCAACCAAATAAAAAATTAAAATACATCTTTTTATTTTTGGAGTATATAAATGAGTATCGAGAAAAAGTACTTTGTCTAATGGTTTCTATAACTATGTAGAAAATTTGAAAGGACTCTATTTATACACATTTCATCTATTTATAAAGAGGTGTCAATTTTTCAAAATAAAATTAACTCCATCAATTACATTATGATTATGTATATAAGAGTAATGACAGTATTAAAATTGTGTAATTTATATTCCTTCACAATTTTATTAAATCATGAAAATGTAAGTTGTACCGTATGTACTATTTTAAACATAAAATACATACTTTCTTGACTAGATTAGAAATTTTAAAGATTACTTATTAATTTTGTAGATGTTTTGTAAGATGAGGCATCTTTTCACCCATGGCGTAGCTGCAGAAACATTATTGATCATTGTAATATATAATTCCACCAACTAATGATGTAAGCATGCCATTTTAGTGATTTTCAACATTAAAAAGAAATCCTTCCCACACCCATTATTGTCGAATTGCTAACAAAAAGCAAGAGTTAATTAACATCTCCTTATTTTCCCATTATCACTATAGAACCTTTATTAACAAATATCTTTAGAATTAAAAAACCCCTTTAGGTTTCATTCATTTCTTCATCTGCTCATGAAGTTTTTTGAATGATTTCCTAAAGGGGCTATCAATAATACCCTAAAATCTTTTTATTGTTTCATTCGTTGACGAGCGAATAAAATTCCACCTAAAACGAACAATACCATACCTCCAACAATTGAAATCATCTCTGCTGGTGTTCCTCCTGTTTTAGGAAGTAATACTGTCGTCTTATCGTTTTCTTTATTAGATGAATCTTTTGGATCTTCATTTGGACCTTTGTTCGGATCTTTTGGATCTTCACCTGTTTCGCCCTTAGTTTTTGTATTCGTGATATCATAACCATTTACTTCGGATTTGTATCCGTCTACTGGCTGTTCTTTCACTTCATACTTGTATGCCTTACCTTCTGCATCATAGGCTGGTAGGTTTTCAAACGTGTACTTCCAATTTGTTGCCGCACTTACTTCTTTCGTGTCAATTACTTGACCGTTTTGTAGTAGGTCTACTTTGATCATTTTCGGACGATCTTTCGCATCATCGTCTTTCCATGTCTTCGTTCCCTCTACCTTTGTTTCACCTACTTTTGTATTTGTGATGTCTGAACCGTTTACTTCGGATTTGTATCCGTCTACCGGTTGTTCCTTCACTTCATACTTGTATGCTACTCCTTTCGCATCGTAAGCTGGTAGGTTTTCAAACGTGTATTTCCAATTTGTTGCTGCTGTTACTTCTTTTGTTGCAATTACTTTACCGTTTTGTAGTAAGTCTACTTTGATCATTTTCGGACGATCTTTTGCATTATCGTCTTTCCATGTCTTCGTTCCTTCTACTTTCGTTTCGCCAACCTTTGTATTTGTGATGTCTGAACCGTTTACTTCGGATTTGTATCCGTCGATCAGCTGTTCCTTCACTTCATACTTGTATGCTACTCCATTCGCATCATAAGCTGGGAGTTTGTCAAACGTATACTTCCAATTTGTTGCTGCTGTTACTTCTTGTGTATCTACTACTTTGCCATTTTGTAGTAAGTCTACTTTGATCATTGTCGGACGATCTGTTGCACCATCGTCTTTCCATGTCTTCGTTCCTTCTACCTTCGTTTCGCCTACTTTTGTATTCGTGATGTCATAACCATTTACTTTGGATTCATATCCTGGAACTGATTGTTCTTTCACTGTATACGTATAGGCTACTCCTTTCGCATCATAAGCTGGTAAATCTGCAAATGTGTACTTCCAATCATTTGCTGATGTTACATATTGCGTCAGTAAAACCGTACCATTTTGGTATAAGTCTATCTTAATTGAGCTTGGACGATCTGTTGCGTTGTTATCGTTCCACGTTTTCGTTCCTTCTACGTTCACTTTTCCTACTTTTGTATTCGTGATATTAAAACCATCTACTTTGGATTCATATCCTGGGACTGGTTGTTCTTTCACTTCATACTTGTATGCTACTCCATTCGCATCGTAGGCTTGTAGATTGTCAAACGTGTACATCCAATTTGTTGCCGCGCTTACTTCTTTCGCGTCAATCACTTGACCGTTTTGTAGTAAGTCTACTTTGATGGCTTTATGTTCTTCCTCTGTGCCACCTTTCCACGTCTTCATTCCTGTAACGGAAGTCTTACCTACTTTTGTATTTGTGATGTCGTAACCATTCACTTTGGATTCATATCCTGGGACTGGTTGTTCTTTCACTTCATACTTGTATGCTACTCCATTCGCATCGTAGGCTTGTAGGTTGTCAAACGTGTATTTCCAACTTGTTGCCGCACTTACTTCTTTTGTATCTACTACTTTACCATTTTGTAGTAAGTCTACTTTGATTGAACTTGGACGATTCGTTGCATTGTTATCCTTCCAAGTTTTTATTCCTTCTACTTTTGTCTTACCTACTTTTGTATTTGTGATGTCATAACCATTTACTTTGGATTCATATCCTGGGACTGATTGTTCTTTCACTGTATACGTGTAGGCTTTTCCATTTGCATCATATGCCGGTAAATCTGCAAATGTGTATTTCCAGTTTATTGCCGCTGTTACTTCTTTCGTGTCAATCTTTTCACCGTTTCGGAATAACTCTACTTGGATTGAGCTTGGACGATCTGCTGCATTGTTATCCTTCCAAGTTTTTGTTCCCTCTACGTTTACTTTTCCTGCTTTTGTATTTGTAATGTCATAACCATTCACTTTGGATTCATATCCGTTTACTGGCTGTTCTTTCACTTCGTACTTATACTCTTTGCCATCTGCATCGTAAACTGCTAAACCTGTAAATTCGTATTTCCAGTTTGTTGCCGCCGTTACTTCCTTCGTATTAATCTTTTGGCCATTTTGGAGTAAATCTACTTTGATTGAACTTGGACGATCTGATGCGTTGTTATCATTCCACGTCTTCGTTCCAGCAATCGATGTAGTTTTCACTTTATTCGAAATCGGCAACTTAATTCCGTTTACAGCATCTTCTTCCACTTCAAACTCTACTTTTACCTTAGGATCAAAATCAATATAGTTTGGAGCTGAAACTTCTTGTACATAGTATTTACCTGGTGTTAAATTTTTGATTTCGATTATACCTTTTTCATCTGTTATATATTCATCTCCAACTTGTTCGCCCGATGCTTTATACAACTTAAACTTAACATTCGGTATTACTTTTTCTTCATTTCCTTCAAGGTGCTTAACAATTCTTAGCGTTCCTTTTGAAACCTTGTCACCTTCAGCAGTACCGCCACCTGCCATATTTTTGATTGGGAAAGTACCTGATTCAGAAGCCGGTTTTTTTCCAGTGACTTGGTAATCAACCTGATAATCATTCTTAAAGTAGTCTTGCTTCTTTCCGGCTTCCGTTAAAGTAGATGTATACCAAACCGAAAATGCATTACCACTCGCTTTATCTTTATTTATCACAACTTTAAATGATTTATCACCATTAAACGTAATGGTTCCATAACCTTGAGCTTCAAAGGCTTGAGGTGATACTCCAGAACCATTATTAATGTGGATCTTGAAACTATCTTTATTAAGCGTTTGACCTTCATGTAAATTATCATTCACAACAATATCACTACTTAAATTGTCTTTATTTAAGTTTATATTCAAGAACCAACGCAGTACATTTTCCTGACCTGAGTTCGTATCACCTGTTTTATAAAAAAACGGTTGCTCTCCAGGATCTGTACCACCACCACCTGTTGGACCGGTAATTGTTATAGTTTGCTTATCTAAATTTGTACCGAAATTTGTTTCAATTTCTTTCTTTTCATCCGTTCCTACATTAGTAGCTTGAACGTTAAGATAAAAACTTCCTTTAATATTTTGGTGTTTATTTACCTTATCATTAAACGTACATATCACTTTATCTCCAGTTACTTTACACTCACCATAATCACTTAACTGAATCTTTGTAGGAAATCCATGTAATTCTGGAGGTAGTGTTAATGTTAGTGTGTCTCCAGGCTTCAGCTTAAGTCTATCCTTTTCACTGAAGTTTACAGTTAATTGCGTCCACTCTGAGCTCTGTAGATCTGTTTTTTCCAAATCCAGTCTATCTACAAGTCCTGCTGTATTTAACTCTTGTGCATTTGCTATTATAGGCATTAAACTCTGGCCTATAGTAAACATAAAAATCATTATAATTGAGAAAATCGAAGTTATTCTTTTTAAATGCACGCTTTATGTTACCCCCTTCAAATTACAATATAGGTAATTTTTAGGGCGGAAAGACATAACAAAGGCTCTATTAATCAATGTTATTGAGCTGTTTTTATTTATATATGTTGAATAACCATTATGAATTTTTGTCTTTCTTCACCCCTTCTTTTACCTTGAAACTCGAAATGTTACTTCTATATAAACTCATCTATTTTTTCTAATATGTCTAAACGACGAGATTGTTGATTTTTACTATTTAGCAAGAACAATAAAGGAATTGACGAGCTATTTCATAATAAAATTGCATCTAGTCGATTTCCATATTTATCATCCTGAAGGAAAACAAGAAATGTAGCGTATGATACAAGCCAAAAAAACCGCAGCTTTAAAACGCCTTATATTTAGAGAAACAAGCTGACACGAAAAACACGAAGTATTTCAACCTCAGTGTTATATAATAAAAAGCACTTCAGACGAAGTATTTATTATTTGTCAATGCGGATGAAAGTCATATTCTCCAAATTTGAATACAGTAGGACAAACTTTGAGGTAATAAAAAAGAGTGTAATTGTCAACCGAGTTCCTACGTATCATACAAAAATAAGAAAATCGGTCTTTTCATTTTTGGAGTAAAATGAATGTCGAGAAAAAGTACTTGCCTAATTGGCTCCGTGGCTATGTCGAAGGGTTAAACTGAACTTATATATTCGTTTCAGCTACTTGATAAGAATGGTTAGTTTTTCTAAAAAGATGTTGAATCCTCAAAATCAAAATATTAATATGTGCATATATTCTGTAATAACATAGAATCTGAGAGATTTATATTCTTTCATTAATTCTTATCAAATCACAAAAATTTAAATTGTACAGTATGTACTATATAAGCTCATTTTGATTTATCAACATATAAACCGCTACTATGCAGAACAAAACATAACCTGCACTCGCGCTTTCTCTCTTTGTTTTCATCCTTTTATGCATGGCCAGATGCTCTCGCCTACCTAAAAAGAAAGAGTTTTTTTATGTCATTTTTAATTTGTATTTATATATTTTAGACATGTAATCTCTAGTTTCTTAACTAGGTTGGAAGTTTTCAAGGTTATTTGCTCATAGTTTAGACACTTAGTTAGATGAAGGTTTTTTTGAAATATTTGGCGTAACTGTAGCAACATTATTTGCAACAATTGGACCATTTCCTAATAATATTTTCCCAAAAAAGAAAACATTCTCACAATCTATTATTCTAGAATAATTACAAAAAAGCAACAATTAAGTCCTTTTTCCATTTTTTGGATGATCAACATGCACATTTTTGACACATGTATTTAGAGCAGAAAAAACGACTTCTGAGAGATAGCTCTTCCATCGTTTTTCTACTTAAGCTTTCCAAAATTAATATCTGATCAGTCTATAGACTGATCAGATATTTTTATATCACTTCTAATCTTCATTACATCTTCTCTGGTGCAGATACTCCAACTAATGCTAATGCATTTTGAAGTGTAATGCGTACTGCACGCATTAAATCGTAACGAGCTTTACTTAATTCTAAATTATCTTGGTTTAATACTTTTTCTGCATTGTAGAAGCTATGAAGCGCTGCTGCTAAGTCAAATGCATAGCTTGTAATGCGGTGCGGCAGACGTTTTTGCGCTGCTTCTGCAACTGCTGCTGGGAATTCACCAAGTTTCTTTAATAAGTCTACTTCTTTCTCAGAAGCAACTAGTTTGTAGTTCACATCGCCGCCTGCAGTTAATCCAAGCTCTTCACCTTGGCGAAGGATGCTGCATACGCGTGCATGTGCATATTGTGCGTAGTATACAGGGTTTTCATTTGATTTTGATACCGCTAAGTCCATATCAAAGTCTAAATGAGAGTCACCGCTGCGCATTGCAAAGAAGTAACGCATTGCGTCCACGCCCACTTCTTCCATAAGCTCACGAAGTGTAACAGCTTTACCTGTACGTTTACTCATTTTTACTTTTTCACCGTTTTGGTATAGTTGTACCATTTGGATGATTTCTACTTCTAATGTATCTTTATCGTATCCAAGCGCTTGAATTGCTGCTTTCATACGAGGAATGTAACCGTGGTGGTCAGCACCCCAAATGTTAATTAATTTATCAAAACCGCGCTCTAATTTATCACGGTGATACGCAATATCTGGTGTTAAGTATGTGTAAGAACCATCGTTTTTAATTAATACGCGGTTTTTATCGTCGCCGTAAGTCATAGAACGGAACCAAGTTGCTCCGTCTTCTTCAAATATTTCATCACGCTCTTTTAGTACTGCAAGAGCTTGATCAATTTTTCCGTTTTTGTATAATGATGTTTCAGAGAACCATACATCAAAATTAACACGGAAGCTTTCTAAGTCTTTTTGAAGTTTTGCTAATTCGTATTTCAAACCGTACTCACGGTAGAATTCATAGCTTTCTTTCTCATCAGCTTTTGCATAACGATCGCCAAACTCTTCAGCTAAGCGTTGTCCGATTCCGATAATATCAGCACCATGGTAACCGTCTTCTGGCATTTCTTTTTCTAAACCTAACGCTTGCATATAACGTGCTTCAACAGAAAGCGCTAAGTTATGAATTTGGTTCCCCGCATCGTTAATGTAATACTCACGAGATATATCGTAGCCTGCCTTTGCTAATACGTTACATAACGTATCACCAACTGCCGCGCCGCGCGCATGTCCTAGGTGAAGGTCACCTGTTGGGTTTGCAGATACAAACTCAACTTGTACTTTTTCACCTTTACCTGTGTTTGTTTCCCCATATGCTTCGCCAGCTGTAATAATTGTTGGAATTAAATCTGTTAAATAGCTGTTATCCATATAGAAGTTAATGAAACCAGGACCAGCAATTTCAATTTTTTCAATAGAAGCTTTTGCTTTATCGAAATTTGCAACTAAATCCTCAGCAATCATACGAGGTGCCTTTTTCGCTACACGTGCGAGCTGCATTGCCGTGTTTGTCGAGAAGTCACCATTTGCTTTATCTTTTGGTGTTTCTAATATGACGTTTGCAACTTGTTCTTCTGTCGCTAATTCTGCTTTTACTACAGCAGCTTTAATTTCCTCTTTAATAAGTTCTTTTACTTGTTCTAAAGAGTTCATTACTGTGCCTCCTTAATATTAATGGTAATTGTATATCGGCCTGCTTCTTGTTCACTTAGAAGCAATGCATACGTTAGAAAGAGTTGTCCCTTTTTCTTTTCATCCGACCATTTAAAAAGGACATTATCCGTTTTCGTTTGCAATGCAAACGTTCCAAGTTCACTTATATACGTTCCTGTTGTCCACTCACCTTTTTTATGAGTTTGGCGCATCGAAACAGCACCGGAACGCATAATGAGAACTTGATCATCTTGAATTTTAATAATTGTCTTCACTTCGCCTTGTTCGTTCGGCTCTTGAAACGTTACATATGTACTTTGGCCCTTTACATAGTATAGACCATTTGTATCAAAAGCAATAGTTTCCTTTCGCACTCCCTCACGGATTTCTGTTACAAAGTGAACTTGTACTGGTAAGCCTGCAAGTTGCTTCTCCACGTCTTGCACACCTTTCAAAATATTATAGATATTACATAAAGCTTATAATAAATCACTTTTCCTATCATATCAAAAAAGTGCGGTTTCTGTCTGCTGAAATATTAGGAAACCTAACAAATGCTATATTTCATAAAATAATTTATAATCTCTATCCTTGTAAAACATTAAACTCCAAGTTCATTGTAAACTTGGAGTTTTCGTTATTTCTTCAGTTTTTCTAGCACTTTCGTTGGTACTTCATTCTCTTGTGCCTCTGCCCAAGCTTTTCCTTGGCTACCTTTTGCATAAATTTTCAGGTATTCTCCTTGGCGTAGCTCACGATTTATCATTTTTTTCACAACTTGCTTATTTCCTTCTCTATCATAAGCAGTAAAGGCGTACAAATACCGGTCTCCTTTTTTCTCGCCTTGATTTGTGACAGCATAACATTCCTTTACTTTCTTACTTGAAAAGAAGTTATCTACAAAGGCCTGCACACCTTCTGTTTTTGATTGTAAATAAAAGGCTCCTGCCCCGCATAAAATAACAAATACCGCTACAACTTTTAATATCATACGCATAAAGCTTTTCACCTCTTACGTAATACTTCCTTATTATTATGTTCAGTATAAAATTTACAAAAGATAGTCACTATCGATTTTTCTTACACTTTCCTTACATCATTGTAAGGAATGTTAATAAATATATGTTTCGATGAAAAAACGACATAGAAAAAGGCTACTTCGAATGAATTCGAAATAGCCTTCGCTTTTACTTTATCTAGCTACGCCTCCTGTCCCTTAAGTCTAAGAACCTTACCCGCCAAAAAGTAAAAAGCACTTTTTGCGGGAAAGAACCTTAGCCACCGGGCCTGAACAGTCGGCTTCGCTTTTATTTTTGCACCCATCCAAGTAACATTTCGCGCACAAATTTACTTGCTGCGATTGGTGTTTGATCACTGTGATCATATATAGGAGCTACTTCTACTAAGTCTGCTCCGACTACGTTTATATTTGAATTTGCAATTGCAACAATGGAATCTAATAGTTCTTTTGATGTAATACCGCCAGCTTCTAGCGTTCCCGTACCAGGAGCATGAGCTGGGTCCAATACGTCAATGTCAATTGTGACATAGACTGGACGTCCTGCAAGTGTTGGCAATACTTTCTTTAATGGTTCTAATACATCAAATTTGTATAAGTTCATGCCAACTTCTTTCGCCCACTCGAATTCTTCTTTCATACCAGAACGAATCCCGAAAGAATATACGTTTTCTGGGCCAATTAAATCACACACTTTACGAATTGGTGTAGAGTGAGATAACGGCTCCCCTTCATAAGATTCACGTAAATCTGTATGAGCATCCATATGGATGATCGCTAGATCTGGATATTTTTTAGCCATCGCCTTAAAAATTGGCCAAGACACTAAGTGCTCACCACCAAGACCTAGCGGAAACTTACCCGCATCTAATAGTTTTGTTACATATTCTTCGATCATGTCTAAGCTACGCTGTGCATTACCGAAAGGAAGTGGAATATCACCCGCATCAAAATATTTAACTTCCTCTAGTTCACGATCTAAATATGGACTATATTCTTCTAATCCAATTGATACTTCACGAATACGTGCTGGACCAAAACGAGAACCTGGACGATAACTTACTGTCCAATCCATTGGCATCCCGTAAATAACTACCTCAGCATCTTCAAAACTTGGATGACTTTTAATAAATACTTTACCTGAATAAGCTTCATCAAAACGCATATTCTTTTCCTCCTATCTGGAACTTAAGGTATCCCAACCTTTCATTTTGTCTCAAATTTGGAGCTACTTGCTCCTCTTTATCGATTTACCACACTCTTCCCCGCGAAAAGGAAGAAACTCTTTTTGCGGGAAAGAACCTTAGCCGTCAAGCCTGAACAGTCGGCTCCGCTTTTCTTACTTAATTAAATCCCCAACGAACTTCGGTAGTGCAAATGCTGCTTTGTGAAGTTCTTTTGTGTAATATTTCGTTTCGATTTCATGGAAACGCTCTTCACTTACTTCTAATGGATCATGCTTCTTAGATCCGATTGTGAATGTCCAAAGTCCGCTTGGATATGTTGGAATGTTAGCCGTGTAAAGACGTGTAATTGGGAAGATTTCTTTTACGTCTTTAAACACGTTTGAAATTAATTCCGGTGTGAACCAAGGGTTGTCCGTTTGTGCTACGAAAATACCATCTTCTTTTAACGCTTTTGAAATTCCAGCATAGAACCCTTTTGTAAATAGGTTTACAGCTGGGCCTACTGGCTCTGTAGAATCAACCATAATTACGTCATACTCGTTTTCACTTTCAGCAATGTGCATAAAGCCATCGCCAACTTTTACATCTACGCGCGGGTTTTCTAATTCACCAGCAATTTCTGGTAAGTACTTTTTAGAGTACTCGATTACTTTTCCATCAATTTCAACAAGTGTCGCTTTTTTCACGCTTGGGTGTTTTAATACTTCACGAATAACACCGCCATCACCGCCGCCAACAACTAAAACGTTTTCAGGATTTGGATGTGTAAATAATGGTACATGCGCTACCATTTCGTGATATACGAACTCATCCTTTTGCGTTGTCATAACCATGCCATCTAAAATAAGCATGTTACCGAATTCTTCAGTTTCAACCATATCAAGCTTTTGAAATTCTGTTTGCTCCGTATGTAAAGTGCGGTTAATACGTGCTGTAATTCCAAAATGCTTTGTTTGTTTTTCCGTGAACCATAGTTCCATTGTGCGATCACGCCTTTCGTTGCAAATTATAATGTGGACACCATTAATGTCCCCTAACAAAAATAAAACAAAACATATAAAATGTATAGTTAAAAATTATAAAAATACCGTAAATATATTTGAAACAAATTGTTTTCGTTCGTATATTTGGTCAATTATGTATAAAACAGTAAGAAAACCCTTTCCTAAGAAAGGGTTTTGCTCTAACTTTTTACATTTTCACGAATTGGTAGACAAATCATCACACATCCAACTAGCGCAACAATTCCTCCTACTAAAAACGGACTTTGCGGTGAAATCATGTGACCGAGAACTCCCGATAAAATCGGTGCGATTGCTCCGCCTAACCAACGAACGAAGTTATATACACCAGATGTGATAGATCTTTCATAAGGCGAGATATCCATTACGTAACTTGTAAATAATGCATTATTAAGACCAGATGCTAGACCTGATAAAACGATCAGTACAATTTGTAACCACATTACTTGCACGAAGAATAATAAGACTAAAAAGCAAGCAAATACAAGTAAGCTAAAACGCAGTAACATTTTTGGTTCATAGTTCTCTTCTAATCGATGGGCAAGTTTAGCTGAACCATACGCTAATGCAAGACCCCACCCGCAAAAGACGAATCCAAGCTGAATAGCAGATAAATGTAAAATAAGCGGTGAATATGCCAAAACAACAAAGAAAGCATAGTAATATAACATCCCGGAAATGGCACCTTGTATGAAAGGTTTATACTTCACTAGGTTAAGTAATTCTTTCAATCCAGCTGACTGACGTTTCACTTTGCGCTCTGGTTCTTTTACAAAAAAGAAAACAAGAATAAATGCTAAAGCAATTAAAACACTTGTCGCAAAAAACGGATAACGCCAAGAATACCCACCTAATAAACCACCTAACAACGGACCACCTGCCATACCTAAGCCAATCGCAGCCTCATACAATCCAACCGCTTCATGTACTTCTTTACTCAGTGCAATTAATAGTGTCATTGCCGTTGCGAAAAACATCGCATTTCCTAGACCCCAGCCAGCACGAAAAATAGATAACTGCGCAATTGTTTGTGACAACCCACAAATGCATGCAAACACTGTTACAATCGCAAGACCGATTGTCATCATCCGCTTATCACCAAATCGTGCTGCAAGAAGACCAGCTGGCAGCATCATAATGGCCATCGTTAAAATATAAGCTGTAAATAACATTTCTACTTGCCAATGTGTTGCGCCAATTTTCTCGGCGATGATTGGCAAAATGGGATCGACTACCCCAATGCCGGAAAAGGCAAGAAACGTAGCGACTACTGTAATGAGTCTCCCCGTTCGTTGTTTACTCTCCATATAAATCATTCTCCTCTTTCTAAAAACTTCGTTGCTTTTTCTAAGCTATGTTCTAATTCTTCTTTCACACGCTTCATTTGTAACATTTTCTTGTCTAGCGTCTCAATTTGATTTGCCAGCATATTGGCTATTTCTTGAATGACTTCCCGATCACGCGGATTTTCACTATTTTTTCTTTGCTCCATACGTTCTTTAAGGGATAAGAAATACTGCATTTCTTGAAGCGTAATACCTAATACTTCTTTCGCTTCTACAATTTTTTTTATTTTCTCCACGTCTTCGTCAGTATATAGGCGAATATTCCCTTCACTACGCTCTGGTGGATGAATTAAGCCAATTTCCTCATAATAACGAAGAGTCCGCTTTGTTAAACCAGTTTGTTTAGTTACTTCCTCAATTTTATACACGTCTATCCCTCCCAACATTATTACATTTTACGTTAACGTTAACTTTTGTGCAACTATTACACATTTGTAAATTTTCCTTAAACGGTTGTCTTTTGAATTACTCAGTTTCATAATTGAATTAAAATAAAGAAGAAGTTCATTAGTTAGTAAAAATATATACAAGTATAATCAATTATAGCGCAATGTAATTACGCGAAGATTGTGATTATATGAGTTAACATTATAAGCCAAAGAATTTGCAGAATTGTTAAACGCGCCCGCTATTGTCCTATACAGATGGGATAATGATGGTAAATTAAAGGCTTTTAGAACCCCCACTAATAGAAAGTATTATAAATATGAACAGTATCTTGAGTATACGGGTAGCTCTAAGAAACAAATTGGTAGAAAGACTATTATCTATACAAGGGTTCAACTTCTAATTATTCTACACATTTTTAGCTGTCGTATATATGGGTTAAGAAAATACAAGAAAAAAATTGTAAAGGATGAGGAAGTTGAAAAAAGCCTACAAGATAGAAATTAGCCCTACTCAAGAACAAAAATCTAAAATACATCAAACTATTGGGGTTAGCAGATTTATCTACAATTTCTACATTTCTCACAATAAAGAGGTTTATGAAAAAGAAGGTAGATTTGTAAGTGGAATGGATTTTTCCAAGTGGTTAAACAACGAATATATACCTAATAATGAGGATAAAGCATGGAGAAAAAGTGTGTCGTCTAAATCCACAAAGCAAGCTATTATGAATGGAGAAAAAGCGTTTAAAAGATTTTTTACAGGGGTTAGTGGATTTCCTAGATTTAAAAAGAAGAAAAATCAAGATGTAAAATGTTACTTCCCTAAAAACAACAAAACAGACTGGACGATTGAAAGATATCGAGTAAAAATACCTACTCTTGGCTTTGTAAGGTTGAAAGAGTACGGTTATATCCCTAAAAACGCCATTGTGAAAAGCGGGACAGTTTCTCAAAAAGCAGGGAGATATTATGTATCCATACTTTGTGAAGTAGAAGAAACAAAAGTAAAGCCAAAGTTGGAGGAAACAGGGTTAGGGATTGATTTAGGGATTAAAGATTTTGCTATTTGTAGTACCGGAGAAGTTCACGAAAACATTAATAAAACAGATAAAGTAAGAAAGCTAGAAAGAAAACTAAAACGTGAGCAACGCTCTTTATCGCAAAAGTATGAAAATCTAAAAAAGAGAGGTGAAACGTCTGTTACTAATAAAAGAGCGAATATAGACAAAAATATTCTTAGAATACAAAAACTACATGCTCGATTGTCCAATATACGATTAGAGTATATAAAAGCTGTTGTGAATACGTTAGTGAAAACCAAACCGACTTATATCACAATAGAGGACTTGAATGTAAAAGGGATGATGAAGAATAAGCATCTATCTAAAGCGGTCGCGGGGCAATGTTTTTATACGTTTCAAACATGGTTATTAGCAAAGTGTAAAGAATATTGCATTGAATTACGCCAAGTAGACAGATTTTATCCTTCTTCTAAATTATGCTCATGTTGTGGCCATAAGAAAGTGGATTTAAAACTGTCTGACAGAGTGTATACATGTGAGTGTGGAAATGAAATGGATAGAGACTTAAACGCATGCATCAACCTTCTACAAGCAAAAGAATATACCATACTAACATAAATAGTAGGTATATATGTACGGTGGGCTACATCGGAATTAACGCCTGTGGAGAGCCATATAAACCAAAGTAGCGAGTAGTTGGCAAAATGGGGTTCATAGAAGCAGGAAAACTCTAAGAGTATACATTTGTATATATTTTTAGTAGCAGAACTCATTATGAAACAACCACTTATTCTTGCGCATCGTGGTGTGAGAAGTACACACCCTGAAAATACAATGATTGCTTTTCAAGAAGCAGAGCGCGTTGGTGCGCATGGCATTGAACTTGATGTACACGTATCAAAAGATGGCGAACTTGTTGTTATTCATGACGAAACTGTGGATAGAACAACAAATGGAACAGGGCTTGTCCGTGAACAAACAGCCGAACAATTGCAAGCACTCGATGCTGGTAGTTACAAGGATTCTTCTTTTCATGAAGCAAAAATCCCAACACTCCGCGAGGTGCTTATTTGGCTTTCTACAACAACACTGCAATTAAATATTGAATTAAAAACAGATGTTATTCGTTACCCAGGTATAGAGGAGAAAGTTGTAGATCTTGTTCGCGAATTTCATCTTGCTAATCAAATTGTATTTTCTTCGTTTAACCATGAATCCGTTGCCCTACTTGCAGCTTTAGCGCCAGAGATTCCCCGTGCGATTTTATACGATGAACCGCTTGCAGATCCAATTACTGAAGCAAAAAAAAGACAAGCTAATGGCCTCCATCCAAACTTCAAATTACTTACAAAAGAGTTTGTACAAACGGCCCAGCAACAAGGATATATATTCCGCCCTTATACAATTAATGAATATGAGGATCTGCAAAAGATGATAGATTACGGCGTTGATGTCATCATTACCGACTGGCCAGCACGTGCCTTTGAGCTTCTTTCTTAATAAGAAGCTCTTTTTTTATATAAATCAAAATGAATTTATATAGTTTAAAAACAATCCAAAACCTCAATACTAGTAAAAGCATGCTATGAGGGGTGACAAAAGAAATGGAACTTACGACAAATGAAAAACAAGCGAAATATAAGCGCTTTTTCCTTACTGCACTGCTATCATGTGTCCTTTTCTTTGTTTTTACCATTTTCATTGTGTTACTTGTTGCGAAAATTTTAGGACCACCACCTGTTGCGGTTCCACAAACAACTATCTTTTATGCAAATGACGACTCGGTTATGGGGCAAAGTCATGGGGCACAGGAACGATATAACGTGTCACTCGATCACATTTCATCTTACGTAAAAGAAGCAACACTTTCTATTGAAGATCAGCGCTTTTATAACCATCATGGGTTTGATGTAAAACGCATAGGCGGGGCGGTGATTGCTGACATTAAAGCGATGGAAAAAGTACAAGGTGCGAGTACAATTACACAGCAATACGCACGTAATTTATATTTAGATCACGATAAAACATGGAAACGAAAGCTATTAGAGGCAATGTACACCATTCGCCTAGAAGTGAATTATAATAAAAATGATATTTTACAAGGCTATTTAAACACAATTTATTACGGGCATGGTGCCTATGGAATCGAAGCAGCGGCCCGCCTCTATTTTAGTAAAAATGCGAAAGATTTAAATTTAGCAGAAGCAAGTATGCTCGCAGGTATTCCAAAAGGACCAAGTTTGTATTCTCCCTATTTGCATAAAAACCGGGCAAAAGAAAGACAAGCCCTCATTTTAAATGAAATGGTAGAACAAGGATATATCACAAAACTAGAAGCAGCAGCGGCAAAACAAGAACAACTCGGCTTCGCTCCGCTTGAAAAAGAAGAAGTAGCTGAAATAGCGCCTTATTTCCAAGGTGCCGTGCAAACTTCTCTCATTAATGATGCTGGTCTCGATGAGCAAACGGTAGCGCGAGGTGGCCTGCGTGTCTACACAACGTTAGATCCAAAGCTACAAAAAATTGCCGAACATGCAGTAAACGAAACCATTCCAAGTACAACGGAGATAGAAACAGCCATTGTATCTATGAACCCCAAAACGGGCGAAGTTATGTCTCTCATCGGCGGACGTGATTATAAAAAAAGTCAGTTCAACCGGGCAACACAGGCGTACCGGCAACCAGGTTCAACGTTTAAACCTTTTTTATATTACGCCGCTCTTGAGCAAGGATTTACACCAGCAACCCGCTTAAAAAGCGAACATACCGTGTTCACATTAGGCGATGGTGTTTCAAAGTATAATCCGACTAATTATAAAAACTACTACGCCGATGATTTTATTACAATGACGCAAGCATTAGCTGTTTCCGACAATGTATACGCTGTAAAAACACATCTTTTCTTAGAAGAAAAATCACTTGTAAAAACCGCAAAACAATTTGGAATTACAAGTTCATTAAAAGATGTCCCATCGCTTGCGCTTGGAACATCTCCCGTAAAGCCACTTGAAATGGTAAATGCTTATAGCTTGCTTGCTAACGGCGGGAAACGAGTAAAGCCAACATTTATTCGGCGCGTAGTCGATCATGACGGCAACATCTTGTATGATGCTCATTTAGAAAACAAACAAATTCTTGATGAGAACAATGCCTTTGTAATGGAAGAAATGATGACGGGTATGTTTAATAAAAAGCTAAGTAGCTATACCTCCGTCACGGGGCAAAACCTGATTCCAAAGTTATCCCGCACGTATGCCGGAAAGTCCGGTTCAACCGAGACAGACAGCTGGATGATTGGCTTTACACCAAATCTCGTAACAGGTGTTTGGGTCGGCTATGATAAACAAAAAACAATCTCTAATCCAACTGAGCAAGTCTATGCAAAAAATATGTGGGCAACGATTATGGAGAAAGGATTAGAAGAAACCCCGAAACAAGACTTTAAAAAACCGGCCAATGTAGTCGCGCTAAACATTAACCCTGAAAACGGGAAAATCGCCACGAAAGGGTGCCCCGTTTCTGTCAAAATGTATTTTGTAAAAGGGACCGAACCAACGGAGTACTGCATGGATCATATTGACGAGAAAGATGAATTTGAAGCAGTGCTAAAAGAGAAGGACAAAAATAAACAAAGCTGGTGGAAGAAGTATTTTCCGTGGTAAGGAAAATGAAATGAATAAGAAACTGACTTCAAAAGGTACATAAGTGCCTTTTGAAGTCAGTTCTTTTTCCGTTATCGACCGTTCTTTGCAATATATCGGCGCTTTTCACGATATATCGACCACTCTTTGGAATATATCGGCGCTTCGACACAACTTAAAGATTCCTCGACGACATTCGACACACAGGTAGTCGATTCGCTGAGCATCTTTCCTTTCTATTCATCATTATCATTTACGATCGCTAATACTTGATGGTCTTCCCATTTTCCATTTATCTTTACGTTTTTCCTTGCAATTCCCTCTTTATGAAAGCCTGATTTCTCTAACACTTTTATTGATCCGGTATTATGTGGCATAACGCCCGCTTCAATCCGATGAAGCTTTAGTTCATCGAATGCGTAAGACACAACTAGCTTAACAGCCTCTGTCATATATCCCTTCCCATTATGATGTTTATCTAAGGTATATCCAATAAAGCAATTTTGCAAAGAGTAGCGTAGTACTTCAAATAATGCAACAGACCCGATTAACTCTCCCGTTTCATTTAGATAAATGCCAAATGAATACTCCTCATCAAGCTCCTGCTTTTCATTCCCTTTTCGAATACGTTCCTTTTGACCGTCTAACGTATAAAAATTATCCTCTCGTAACGCTGTATACAGTTGAAAAAAATCTCGGTTTTTCGATTCTAAATGCATCATAGCTTCTGCATCACATTCTTCTAAACTTTTTATGAAAATAGACTCCCCACTTATTCTCATGTATCCATCTCTCCTTCCCCATTTACATACATATTTCTGACAAATATCGGCATTTCCTGCTCTCTTCAATTAAAAACATGTTTTCAAACAAACCCCAAATGACACATAAGCGCCTTTTGAAGTCAGTTCTTTTTCCGTTATCGACCGTTCTTTGCAATATATCGGTGCTTTTCACGATATATCGACCACTCTTTGGAATATATCAGCGCTTTTCGCGATATATCGGCGCTTCGACACAATTTAAAGATTCCTCGACGACATTCGACGCAAAAGTGATCGATTCGCTGAGCTGAATCATACCGAAAATTGAAAGGAGCCGACTAAAAAGTGGACTTTTTAGTCGGCTCCTTATATATAAACCCAAAAGTTTCACTTTTGAGCAGCCTCACCTATTACTCTCCTAACAATTCACTACGTAATTTCTCACTAGAAGAATTCCATAGCTCCTCATTATGCTCTTTTAAGAATGTTCCAAGCACTTTTTTAGAAGGTTCATCCATATGATCAACCATAATGTAACGCTTTAATGATTTATCCATTTTATTTACGTGCTCTGGAAGTGATTTATAACCACGGCGAATTTCACGGTCTACAGTCATTTCACATGCAGTTACACCTGCATAATACGCGCCGTTTGCTGTGCGCTCAATTGTTACCCAAACAAGCCAGTACGGTTTTGCATTTGGTACTCCTTCTTTATTGATTAAAAATTTAATACCTTTTTCAACGGCACTGCGGGCATGCATTGCTCCAATATCTACAACTGCCGTTCCTTCCGTTACATCAATAATAACAGGAGAAATATTTTCAAGACTTAATGCGCCGACTCCAAAGCCGCCGTGTCCATCTGTAGAGTCATTTTTAATAATATTAAAACCAATTTGTTTCTTTTTCTCTGCCACAGAAAAGCCTCCCCTTCTAATACAATCCAAATAATGGTCCAATTATAGTATGCAGCATACCTAAAACTTGTGGAATGACAACTTGAAATATTGGTTGAATCGTATAGCGATCTAACGGTGTAATGACAAGAATCAATAAAAGGATTGCACCGTATTTTTCATATTGCGTCATTTTCGCACGTATATTAGTTGGCGCTAGGTCTTCCAAAACACGGTAGCCATCTAATGGCGGGATTGGTATCAAGTTAAAAATAAACAGAACGATATTAATCCCGATAAAAATTTGAAAGAACTGAAATAGCGTCTCTCCTACTGCTACTGGGACTGCTTCAATCACTCCAAATTTCAGCAAGCTATACCAGGCAGCAAGTCCAAAAGCACCCAATAATAAATTACTGATTGGCCCCGCAATCGAAACGCAAACCCCCGCAAGGCGCGGACGTTTAAAGTTATATGGGTTTACCGGCACAGGGCGCGCCCATCCAAAACCGATAAACAAGAATGCGATTGCACCAATCGGATCGATATGAGAAAGGGGCGATATTGTTAAACGCCCTTGATTCTTCGCCGTTAAATCTCCAAATTTATAAGCAACATATGCATGTGCAAACTCATGTACAGAGAGTGCGATTGCAACTGCAAGAGCTAACAACGGTAACTCGTGCAATGGGTATCTAAAGAAATTATCCATACTTCATCTCCTTCTTAATAATCCAAATAAAAAATCTTTTATTTTCTAATTGCGCTCTTCAAGAATCCGTTATAATAGTACTGTAATCTACATAAAAGGAGCGATACATATGCCATACGTAACAGTGAAAATGTTAGAAGGTCGCACAGAAGAGCAAAAGAAAGCCCTTGCTGAAAAAGTAACAGCTGCAGTAAGCGAAACTACTGGTGCACCAGAAGAAAAAATCGTTGTATTCATTGAAGAAATGTCTAAAAATCATTACGCAATTGGCGGAAAGCGCTTAAGCGACCAAGAATAATCATCGATGTAAGAGAAGCAGCTGTGCTGCTTCTCTTACTCTTTTCCTTCTAATAAACGAATAATTTTTTCTTTTATTTTCCCTTTTCTTCCATCTTCATACAGTAAATCATGCGGATAGAATAGCTTTTGATCTGTTCTCTTTTTACCTGTAATTGCTTCCACAATGTCCGACTCACGAGACAATTCACGCAGTTCTCCATTTGGCATAAGCAGTAAAATCGGCAAGCGTTCTTCCTCTTCACCTGCACGGTAAAAGTCATACGGCAGATCCGACGTAGAATCTACCACTAAATAATATTCTGGATCAAGCCCAATCTTCTTAAATAAATTATTTAATTCTACCCAATTGTTTAACCCGTGCTTTTCTGTAAAATCAACGCACTTGAACAAGTTACGGTTCATAAAACGGCGGCATAAATCACTTAAAATAGCATCCTCTTCTTCTTGCCATACTTGGAAGTAATAATACATAACATTCTCGTCTAGCTTCAAATAATCCTCTACCGTTACTTCCCCTTCAAATAAAGAATAGAAATGAACAGGATGATATTTAAATGTATAGTACTGTTCATGCAACGCTTTCGCACGGTGCAAAATTTTTGTCAAAATCACTTCCGCACTGCGCGTGACTGGATGAAAATATACTTGCCAGTACATTTGATAACGGCTCATAATGTAATGTTCAACAGCATGCATCCCGCTATATTTAATCACAACTTGATTATTAAATGGACGCATTACCCGTAATATTCGTTCCATATCAAAGTTTCCATATTTCACACCTGTGAAATACGCATCTCGTAATAAATAGTCCATGCGATCTGCGTCAATTTGGCTAGAAATCATACTAATTGCTAATTTATTAGTAGAAGTTTTCGCAATGACATCCGCTACTTTTTGCGGAAACTCACGATCAACTCGGCTTAATACCTCTTGGATTTCTGTATCACCGACAATAATTGCTTGTGTAAATTTTTCATGATTCAAATTAAAAACTTTTTCAAATGAATGAGAAAAAGGACCATGTCCAACATCGTGAAGAAGTGCTGCACATAAGCACAACAAACGATCTTCTGCATTCCAATCCGGTCTTCCATCAAACACATCATCAATCATGCGGCGAATAATTTCATAGACACCTAGTGAATGAGCAAAGCGACTATGCTCCGCACCGTGAAATGTAAAAAATGTCGTCCCTAGCTGCTTAATACGGCGCAGACGTTGAAACTCTTTCGTTCCAATTAAATCCCAAATTACGCGATCGCGTACATGCACATATTTATGCACTGGGTCTTTGAACACTTTCGTTTCATTTAATTTATCACTTACATATGCCATTACACTTCACTGCCCTCCATTATACGTTCTTACCTCTATTATAAACGAAAGGCGAAACAGAAAGAAATGAAAGACTGTATATTCCTGCATGAAAATAAAATCACCTTCCAAAAACGAAGGTGATTTTCTCCATCATTATTATTTTCCTAAAATAAACGTAGATAGCTCGTTTAATAACATCTCTTTACCAAGTGGAAAATATCCTTTATTTAAATCTTCGTTTTTAATCATATACACGCGGTTATTTTTTACAGCGTTCATATTTTTCCAAATGGTTTCTTCTTGGAATTCTTTTAGACGCTGCGTACCATCACCTGTTGTGAATACAAATAAGAAATCTGGATTGTAATCAATTAATGCTTCCTTTTGTAATTGTACTAACGGCTTGTCTGCTGGAGTACCATTAACTGCTGGCAATTTTAAATCTTTAAATAGAATACTACCGTATCCATAGTCACCGTACACACGGAATGCATTCGGATATGCTGCCATTACCATGAATTTTGCATCACCAGTTTTAGCAACGATTTGATCATGTAATTTGTTTGCCTTTTCATCGTATTTCTTTAACCATGCAGCTGTTTCTTGTTCTTTATTGAAGATTTTTCCTACTTCTTCAAACTTCGGACGCCATTGATCTAATGGAGTACTTAACATAACTGTTGGTGCAATTTTAGATAACTGATCATAAATTTTTCCCTGACGATTGTTTACTAAAATTAAATCTGGTTTTGCAGCGGCGACTGCTTCAATGTTAATTTTATCTCCCCAAGCAGAACCAACTGGTTTTACACCTTTTAATTGTTCTGCAATATGTGCATCAATTTTTTCTTGCGTCGTATTTGCCGTAATAACCGGCTTCATACCTAAAATTAATAACTCTTCTGTTGACCCACTTAAATCCGCAATTTTCTTTGGATTTGCAGGGATTTTAATTTCTCCTTTTGCATGTTTTACAACACGCTCTTCACTTTTTGCGTCTGCTTTCTTTTCTTCTTTCTTATCAGAAGAACAAGCTGCAAATAATATAGAAGTAATCGCTAATACGAAAACTAG
Source organism: Bacillus sp. UNC322MFChir4.1 (assembly GCF_000746135.1). Classification (NCBI taxonomy): domain Bacteria; kingdom Bacillati; phylum Bacillota; class Bacilli; order Caryophanales; family Bacillaceae; genus Bacillus; species Bacillus sp. UNC322MFChir4.1. Next base: position 12,706 of record NZ_JQKQ01000038.1, on the reverse strand, counting down.
TAGAGTAGCTTTGAATTTCTTCATATTTTCCTCTCCTTATCTTGTTATAGTGAAAGTGCTACAAGCAAACCCCTTTCTTTATAGGAGGGCGAGAGCATCTGGCCGTGCATAGCAGCGACTTATATGTCAAAAAATCAAGATATATAACTATTTATACAAATTTCTGGAAGTCACACCTTTTCCCGTTCTGACGGGCAGTAATCTACTGGCGCAATTTACCGCCCACTAGAACAACCTTAGACCAGCTTACGCACTCGTCATTAAGTCATAAGTAAGACAAATTGGTTTGCCACCAACGGGACATGGAACCATTTGTGCTTCAATTTCAAACACTTCGCGAAGCGTTTCAGATGTCATGACTTCATCTGGCGTTCCTTGTTTCATTAGTTTCCCTTCTTTTAATGCAAGCATATGATCAGAAAAACGAGAAGCGTGATTGAGATCGTGAATAACCATCACGATTGTTCTTCCTTCTTCTTCATTTAACTTTCTTAATAAGTTCAGCACTTCAAGTTGATGTGCCATATCAAGGTATGTTGTTGGCTCATCTAGTACAAGTAAATCCGTTCCTTGTGCTAGCGCCATTGCAATCCAAACGCGTTGACGTTGTCCGCCTGACAGCGCCTCTGCCGGACGATTTGCAAATTCCTTCATACCAGTCACATCAAGCGCCCAGCGAATGTAACGATAGTCTTCTTCCGATAGCGTACCGAACCCTTTTTGATGTGGAAAACGCCCATATGAAACGAGTTCAAATACAGTAAGACCTGTTGGCACTTCTGCTGTTTGCGGCAAAATTGCCATCTTTTTCGCAATTTCCTTCGTCGGCTGTTTCTCAATTTCCTTTCCGTCCAAATAAACAGTACCTCGTTTTGCTTTTAAAATACGCGATGCTGTTTTCAGAAGCGTAGATTTCCCGCATCCGTTCGGACCAATGATGGTCGTAATTTTCCCTTCAGGTATTTCAACAGACAACCCATCAATAATTAAATTTTCACTATATCCAACAGATATCGACTCAACTGATAAAGATGGCATATAGATCGTCTCCCCTATCTTGTTTTTATAAGTAAATAAATAAAATACGGCGCGCCAATTACTGAAATGACAAGACCAACCGGTATTTCTGATGTTGTAAGTAAGCTGCGCGAAAGAAGATCGGAAAACAATAACAATAATGTTCCGATGAGCGCAGCAGTTGGCAGCATAATTTGATATTTTCCGCCTACTAAGCGGCGGGCAAGATGCGGCGCCATTAATCCAATAAAGCTGATTCCCCCAGCAACCGCAACAGATGCACCCGCTAAGCAAACAGCGATAAATAATAGCTTACGGCGCTCTTTCTCAACGTTCAAACCGAGGCCCGTTGCCGCTGCATCTCCTAAATTCATTACATTTAAAATAGGTGCTCTCATAAAAGCAATTGGTAAGAAAATAAGCATCCATGGCAATACGCTTAATACGAACTTCCAATCTGTCCCCCATAAGCTTCCCGATAACCAAATCGTAGCAAAGCGGAAATCATTCGCTGTCATTTTCATCGAGAATACTAAGCTCACAGCACTAAACCCAGCTGCTACAGCAATCCCAACGAGAACTAATCGAACCGGCGAAACACCGTCTTTCCAAGCAAGTGCGTAAATAATGACCGCCGCTACTATTGCACCAACTAAAGCAAAAAACGGCAAAATGAATACAGATACAAACGAAGTCATCGTTACTTTCCCAAATACGAAATAAACAAACATTACAACTGACAGTCCCGATCCAGCATTAATACCAATAATTCCTGGATCGGCAAGTGGGTTACGTGATAATCCTTGCATAATTGCACCGGATACTGCTAAAGCTGATCCGACTAAAAGAGCAACAATCATTCGCGGCATCCGAAAATCAAATAAAATTGTTGTTTGATCTTCTGCTCCAAGACCAACGAGCGTTTTCAGCACTTCAATTGGTGAAATTTTGAACGTACCTGTATTTAAGCTAATGAAAAATACGATGCAAATGAACAGACCAATGCTAGATAAAATTGAGATGTTTTTTCTCGTTAATATTCCTTGCCTCACATTTTCCCTCTCCCTTCTTTACGCGCTAAGTAGAGGAAGAATGGCACACCAATCATCGCTGTTACAGCGCCAATCGGTGTTTCAAACGGCGGATTAATAATACGTGAGATCATATCAGCACATCCAACAAGTAATCCCCCTAAAACGGCAGAACATGGGATAATCCAGCGATAATCTGATCCCACAAGAAAACGTGTTAAATGCGGGATAACAAGACCAACAAATCCAACAGACCCAGCTATAGAAACGGCACTACCTGTAAGCACAAGTACAAGAATTGTTCCAATAAACTTAATAAGCTTCGTATTTTGTCCAAGGCCAATGGCAATTTCTTCACCAAAACTTAAAATCGTAATGTACCTTGCTAGCATAATCGCAATAATTAGACAAACAAGACCAACTGGAAGCAACATGTTTAAACTCGTCCATTTCACACCAGCAACGCCGCCTGCATGCCACATACTAACTTCTTGCGCTAGATTAAAATATAAAGCAATCCCAGATGAAATTGCGCCTAGTAAGGCACTAATTGCCGCTCCAGATAACGCTAACTTAATTGGTGTTAATCCGCCCGGAGACGCTGCTCCAATTCCGTATACGATACTTGCACCAAATGCTGCACCGATGAAAGAAGCAATGACAAACATGAAATATGGCGAGTTTGGGAAGAATACAAACATGATGGCAATGCCAAATACCGCCCCATCTGTAATCCCCATCAGTGATGGAGATGCAAGTGGGTTTCGCGTCATCCCTTGCATAATTGCACCAGATACCGCTAAAAATGCTCCTACAGCTACTCCTCCAATTGCTCTTGGAAGACGCAATTCTTGAATGACACTATGATGTGTAATAGATATATCAAACTGAAATACAGCTTGCCATACTGTTTTCAAACTAATATCAGCAGCACCAAATGAAATAGAAGTAGCCATACTTAAAGCTAATAAAGCAGTTCCAACGATTAAAATGATTAAGGCGATAAGCGGACGACTTTTCACCTCTTTTATGTCTACTGATTCTTCTTCATAAACCTTTCTCATACTCACTTCCATATGCAACATCCTAACTTTCAATATGTATAACAAGAAAATGAATTTCATTCTCATTAAGAAGCAAAAAAAGAAAATCAAGAATATAACTCGACTTTTGATAATGATTCTCAATATCGTTTTCTTTTATTCTACAAACGCAAGGTGACACTTGTCAATCATAAATTTTGTGATATAAAACTTTTTTACATTTCACAAAACAAAAAAAAGATACGACATCGTATCTTTTTACTTGCTTAACTTTTCTTCAATTTTTTTAATTAACTCATCTTCATTTGGCGCTGCAACTGGACGATTATTTACAAATGCAAATGACTTTTTACGACCAGGACCGCAATATGATTGACAACCAACTTGAATATCTGCACATCCATCTATTTTCTTTAAACGCGGTACTAACGTCTTCACATTCGTTGCCTGACAATCATCACACACACGAAATTCGTTTCCCATTTTATATAACACTTCCTCTATTTGAAACTTTTCTCAAGTACATATAACAATAAACGCTAAATGGTATTTTACCTTTCTTTTCGATGTGATGCAAGTTTTCTTCCCGCAAGAAACAAATGGTATACAAACATATTTCCGCTCAAAATCTACCATAATTTTGGGAGCTTTGTATAAAAGTAATTCATTTTGTCCATTCTAAAAATAAGATATTGATAAAAAGAAAGGGAGATGAATCTATGAAAGTAAGACAAGACGCTTGGACTGAAGAAGATGATTTACTTCTTGCTGAAACTGTTTTACGTCACGTTCGCGAAGGAAGTACACAATTAAATGCCTTTGAAGAAGTTGGTGATAAATTAAATCGCACCTCGGCAGCTTGCGGTTTTCGCTGGAATGCTGTCGTACGCTATAGTTACGATCAAGCATTACAACTTGCGAAAAAGCATCGCAAAGACAAAATGCGCGCAAATGGGGGCGAGCAATCGAAAAAACGCCTTTTATATACACCACCGTCTTCACCTACTGCTATAACGGCTGATGAAAATATTAGTATCGAAACCCAGCAACCTGTTCAAACTATACAAACTACGCAAGCGATGCCAACAAACTCTTCAATTGCGATGCATGACGTAATCCATTTTCTACAATCTCTCGGAACTTCTAATGTAAAAGTATCCGCACTCGAAAGAGAGAATGAGAGATTGAAACAAGACATCGTTGAATATATGAGGAAAAATGCTGAACTAGAAAAGAAAGTGGAAAAATTAGAACAGCAATCCACAACCGTTCAAGAAGATTACGAGACGCTCATGAAAATTATGAACCGTGCACGTAAACTGGCATTAATGGACGACGAAGAACGTACACAAACATCATTTCGCATGGACCGAAACGGAAATTTAGAAAAAATTGCAGAATAAAAAGAAAGGCTGACCCAGAAGGCGCATAAACGCCTTCTGAAGTCAGTCTTTCTTCCGTTATCGACCGTTATTTACAATATATCGGCGCTTCGACACGATATAAAGACCCCCCGACGATATTCGACATGTAAATCACCGCTAACTAATACAAAAAGTGAGCCCCTCTCGCCCACCTAAAAAAAGATGCTTTTCCCGTTTTCAACTTACATTTATATAAGGTCTCTCTTTTTTGCTATAATAAATATTGTCATTTTAAAGATAAGGGGTTAATTACATGAGCGATTCTCGTTCGATTTTATCTCAACCAGAGTGGCGCATTGTTGATCAATCAAGCTTAGGTCCACAATTTCATGCGCTGCAGTCTTTCGCAATGGATGATACGTTATGTACAACCGTTGGGAACGGTACATCCGCTGCAACAATGCGCTCTTGGGTTCATCACAATACGATTGTTCTTGGCATTCAAGATACACGTTTGCCTTATTTAAAGCAGGGAATTGAATTTTTGAAAGAGCAGGACTTCCATGTTATCGTCCGCAATTCAGGCGGACTTGCTGTTGTATTAGACGAGGGGGTTCTAAACATTTCTCTTCTATTCCAGGAAACAGATAAAGGTATCGATATCGATCTTGGCTATGATACAATGTGGCATTTAATTAAGGAAATGTTAAAAGATTACAATGTTACCATTGAAGCAAAAGAAATCGTTGGCTCATACTGTCCTGGCAGCTATGACTTAAGTATTAACGATAAAAAATTTGCTGGTATTTCACAGCGCCGTATTCGCGGAGGCGTAGCTGTGCAAATTTACTTATGCGCTATAGAAAGCGGCTCTGCTCGTGCAGCACTTGTTCGTGATTTTTACAACTTAGCAATTCAAGGTGAAGAAACTAGATTTACGTATCCTGAAATTGTCCCAAGTACAATGGCTTCACTGTCTGAACTACTTGGTGAAACTATTACTGTTCAAGATCTAATGATGCGCCTTTTACAGACGCTGCAGCACTTTGCACCAAAATTAACACCATCACAGCTTACAGTAGATGAAGTACCGCTATATGAGCATCATTTACAGCGCATGATTGATCGCAATAACAAGTCACTTGGGTTAGAAAATTAAAAATCCCCGCAAATGCGGGGATTTTTTTTCATAATTATAGCGCTTGTGCTGCTGTAATTAAAGCAAGCTTGTACACTTCTTCTTCGTTACAACCGCGAGATAAATCATTTACTGGCATGTTTAAGCCTTGTAAGATTGGTCCAACTGCTTCGAAGTTACCTAAGCGTTGTGCAATTTTGTAGCCGATATTACCAGCTTCTAAGCTTGGGAATACGAATACGTTAGCGTCACCTTTAATAATAGAACCTGGTGCTTTCTTTTCTGCTACAGATGGTACGAATGCAGCGTCGAATTGGAACTCACCGTCTAATGTTAATTCAGGAGCCATTTCTTTTGCGATGCGAGTTGCTTCTACAACTTTCTCTGTTTCTGGAGATTTCGCAGAACCTTTTGTAGAGAAGCTTAACATTGCAACGCGTGGGTCGATACCGAATAATTCAGCAGTTTTTGCACTTTCAATACCAATTTCAGCTAAATCTTGGCTGTTTGGAGCGATGTTGATTGCGCAATCAGCAAATACATACTTCTCATCGCCGCGTACCATGATAAATACGCCAGAAGTTTTTGTAACACCTGGTTTTGTTTTAATGATTTGAAGTGCTGGACGAACTGTATCAGCTGTAGAATGAGCTGCACCACTTACTAAACCTTGTGCTTTGCCCATGTATACAAGCATAGTACCGAAATAGTTTTCGTCTTTTAAGATTTCACGAGCCGATTCCTCTGTTGCTTTCCCTTTACGGCGTTCAACGAAAGATGCTACCATTGCATCCATTTCTTCGTACGTAGCTGGGTCATAAATATCAACACCTGCTAATGTTAAGTTCATGCTAGCAGCTTTCGCACTAATTTCTTCTTTATTACCAACTAAGATTGGTTTTACTAATTCTTCTTTCGCTAAACGCTCTGCAGCGCCTAGAATTCTTTCATCAGTACCTTCAGGAAGTACAATAGAAATGTTTTTACCTTGAACTTTTTCTTTTACTGTTGTAAATAAGTCGCTCACCAATAACCCTCCTACGAATTCAAATCCATATTTAAGAATACCGCTTTTTATCTCTATTTTAAACGTATTGCCCCTAAAAAATTGATAAAATATAAATGATTATATTTTCCCAAAATTCCGCCAGGAAATGTGACAATTTTATGCGCCTAAGACGAAGTTACATGCTTTTTTATTTATATATGATATAGTTAACGTGTAAAACTTGACTATTCGAGGTGAATCTAATGAGTGAAGCAGCAAAAACGTTAGATGGTTGGTATTGTTTACATGATTTCCGTTCTATGGACTGGGCAGCATGGAAAACATTGTCTAGTGATGAACGTCAGCAAGCAATGTTCGAATTTTTAAACATCGTTGAAAAATGGAATAAAACAGAAGCTGCAAAACAAGGTAGCCATGCCCTATATACAATCGTTGGGCAAAAGGCTGATATTATGTTCATGATTTTACGTCCAACAATGGAAGAATTAAATGAAATTGAAGCAGAATTCAATAAAACAACATTAGCAGAGTATATGCTTCCTACATACTCTTACGTTTCTGTTGTGGAACTAAGTAACTATCTTCCTGCTGAAGAAGATCCATATCAAAATCCACAAATTCTTGCGCGTCTATACCCAACGTTGCCAAAAGCAAACCACGTTTGTTTCTATCCAATGGACAAGCGTCGTCAAGGCGAAGACAACTGGTACATGTTACCGATGGAAGATCGCAAAAAATTAATGTATAGCCACGGAAAAATCGGCCGTCAATATGCAGGAAAAGTACGTCAAATCATTACTGGTTCTGTTGGCTTTGACGATTATGAATGGGGCGTAACATTATTTGCCGACGATGTTCTTCAATTTAAGAAACTTATATATGAAATGCGCTTTGATGAAGTAAGCGCACGCTACGGTGAGTTCGGAACATTCTTTGTTGGAAACATTTTACCAAGCGAAAAGGTTGCGAAATTTTTACACGTATAACAACAAAAAAGGACGAAAATCGTCCTTTTTTTATTGTTTTATATAATAGGAACCCTTTAAAAAAACAGAAAAATTATCCATATTGCTTACAAAATTGTAATCTTTCCATATTCAAACTCATGTTAGAATAGTACAAGCTACATGCTAATAACGATGCGAAGGTGATAATTGATTATGAGGAAAATGTTATCTATTTTATTAGGGCTTACACTCATGTTTTCTTTCATAGGAGCGACTCCCTCTTATGCGAAAGAAGACATACATATTGAAGCCGCTGCTGCTATTCTGTTTGATGCAGACACAGGAAAAATACTACATGAGCAAAACCCCGACGAATTACTTGCAGTTGCTAGTATGTCAAAACTCATGGTTATATACTCCGTTTTAGAAGCCATTAAAGAAGGAAAAATCACTTGGGATACAAAAGTAAATATCTCTGATTATGCTTATGAGATTTCCCGTAACAACGAATTTTCCAACGTTCCATTTGAAAAAGGACGACAATATACAGTTAAGGAATTATATCATTCTATTCTTGTCTTCTCAGCAAACGGATCAAGTATTGCACTTGCCGAACTTCTTGCAGGAAGTGAAAAGAATTTCATAAGTCTTGCAAACGAACATGCAAAAAAACTAGGGTTAAAGAAATATAAATTTGTAAATGCTACAGGATTAAATAATGCTGATTTAAAAGGAAAGCATCCAGAAGGAACAGATCCGAATGGTGAAAACTCTTTATCAGCTAGAGACATGGCAATCTTATCTAGAACAATTATGACAAAGTATCCAGCAATATTAGAAGATACAAAGCAAAGATTTAGAAACTTCCCAGATAATCATCCACTTCCAATTCGTATGGAAAACTGGAATTGGATGTTACCAGGCGCTGCATTTGCATATGAAGGAACAGACGGCTTAAAAACGGGAAGTTCTGATTCAGCTGGATATTGCTTTACCATTACAGCCAAACGCGGTGATTTACGCCTAGTCTCCGTTATTATTAAAACAAAATCAATGGATGAGCGTTTCATAGAATCCCGTGCACTAATGGATTACGGTTTCAAAAACTTTGAAAAGCAGAAATTGAAAATAGGTAGAAATAATACAATTCCTGTCGTAAAAGGAAAAGAAGATACTGTAGCTGTGACACCTGAAAAAGAGATAACGGTAGTCACAAAAAAAGGAAGTAAACCTCCTTACAAAATTTCTTATGATGCAAACAAATCAATCTCCGAAGACGGAAGCTTAGTTGCACCTGTGAAAAAGGATGCCAAAGTAGGCTCACTTGTTTTAGAATCTACTGATCAATATGGCTTCCTTGACGGAAATAAACAAACGAAATTCAATGTAAAAACAACACAGGAAGTAGATAAAGCAAATTGGTTCGTATTGACGATGCGATCTATTGGAGACTTCTTCTCTAATATATGGTCAAAATTATTTGGGTAATAAAAAGCTAGCACAATGAAGTAACTCCATAACGTTAAAAATATTATTTCATTAGGCAACTTTTCTGGCATGGGTTCGGTATTATATCGGGCCCATGCCTTTTAGTTTCCCCTTAAATTTGTTATGGCTATAAGATGAATAATTATATCTCTAAAATTTCCATAGGGTTTCCATCATACATTTAAAATGGTAATATTAAACGGAATATTGATGGGATTTCCATTTAAGTTTAATTTTACATTTACAATCAACAACAACATCATTATATTCCATTTCAAAAGTAAGGGAGTAATAAGATTGATTAGAAAGTCAAAAATCGTTAATAACATTTTATTGTATGGAGTAGTATTTTTTATAACATGCCTTGCATTATTAGTGGCTTTTAAATTGCAAAACTTTTACCCTTTTGGAGATAAAACTATCCTCATATTGGATATGGGGTTTCAGTATTTCCAATATTATGCTTATTTCTACGACGTATTACATGGAAATGCAAGTTTACTTTTTAATTGGCAAGCTGGATTAGGGATGAACTTTTTTGGTGTATTTACGTATTACTTATCTAGCCCATTTTCACTAATCATTTCCTTCTTTTCTCGTGATCATTTAATACAAGCAATAACAATGATTACATTTTTAAAATTAGGATCATGCGGTATATCAATGTGTTTTTATTTACGTAAAGGGTTTAAAGCGGAATATGTTGAAGCCATAATTTTTTCTACTATGTACGCCTTAGCGTCATATACTATTGTCTTTTATCAAAACTTAATGTGGATTGATGGCCTAATCTACTTACCACTAGTGTTATTAAGTGTGGAAAAGTTGATTAAAGATAAAAGCGGAGTCTTTTTAACAATAAGTTTAGCTGTGCTCTTTATATCCAATTTTTATATATCGTATATGGTGGGTGCATTTACATTTATGTACTTCCTTTCACGGTTAATCATTATTCACGATGATTTTAAAATCAAAAAATTTATATATAAAGCTTTTCAATTTTTGTTACATACAGTGTTAGCTGCTGGTATTGCTGCTATAATAATATTCCCCACTTTAGAAATTTTAAAAGATGTATCTACTAATGCGGGAAAAATTCCATGGTCACAATTACAGACCTTTGGTACACCATTTGATATTTATTTAAAATTATTTAATCAGGCATATGATGGGGTGTTTTTCAGTACTCCTTATATATATGTAGGGCTTTTAGCTGTTTTATTTGTACCAATATTTTTCTTAACTGATAAAATTTCAAAAAAAGAAAAGATAGTATGGGGACTTAATATTATAGTATTTATATTGAGTTTTATATTGTATCCACTTTATGTCGTATGGCATGGTTTTAAACATCCAAATGGTTATGAATTCAGATTTTCTTTTGTATTTTCATTCTTATTGGTCTTTTTATCTTGGAATGTGTACCATAGGGTTAAGAATATTAAAAGTAAAGTTTTATTTTTAATTATATTTGCTAATGTCTTTATTTTGTCACTAGCTTCTAAATGGGATCATGTCTCTATAAGCAAAGATAAAATTTTAATTAATATTTTATTGCTTTTCATATTAGGTATTTTAATTTTTCTGTTGCAAAGTAATAATAAGTTCAAGAGATTATTCGAAGTACTTTTGATATGCTTTGTTTTTACAGAAATGACAATTAACTCTAGTACCATTCTAGAAGGACTAAATAAGGACTCTGCTTATAAAAAAGTCTATGAATATCAAATTCCACAAGAGATACGTTCTTTAATAGCAAATATAAAGTCAAATGATAAAGAATTTTATCGTCTTGAAAAAAAAGTTGCTACTAATCAGGCAGAAAATATATATCAAATAAATGACTCACTCAAAGTTCCTTATAACAGTATTGCAAATTATACCTCAACAGGTAATGTCAAATTTCACAATTATATGGGGTCATTAGGTTACACAGTTGAAGAAAGAGGCGGATTAGCATTAAATAATACGGGTAGTACATTATTTACTGAAGCACTTCTTGGGACAAAGTATGTAATTGCAGATAAAACATTTAATCATTTTGGTTACCAAAAAGTAGAACAAGAAGGATCATACGTTACATATCAAAATGATAATTCGCTTCCACTAGGCTTTGTTTTAGATTCTGATAAAAAGAATTGGATATCAAATTCAACAAATCCATTTCAACTACAAAATAATATGATGAGCATCAATCAGGACAAAGAATATTTTAAAGAAATACAACCTGTTAATATTAAGATGGAAAATCTAACAAAAGATGGGGATGAATATCGTAAAGATAAACATGACCAAGAATCATATTTGATATTGAACTTAAAGGTAATTGGGCAACAAGAATTATATGGTTTTATTACTATCCCACCATCTGATGATACTCAATTAATAATTAATGAAAGAAATATTCAATTTAATTATCCTTCAAAGTATAACTCTGGGGTAATAGATTTAGGATTGTATAATAAAGAGAAGGTATCTGTAAAAATTAAAGTACGTGATAACATCAATCTAAACAATATTCATTTTTATGCTCTTTCTACTCTTGATTTTAAAAACAGAATAAAAGAGATGGCTTCTCAACCAATGGACATAAAAGAAGTTGGAAAAAGATCGTTAGATGGAGAAATATATACAACTAAAGATTCAACCCTATTTTTATCGATTCCTTATGATAAAGGATGGAATGTTAAATTAGATGGAAAAGAAGTATCGGCAGAAAAAATAGGTGGATTTATAGGAATTCAAATTTCAAACCCAGGAAAACATTCAATTGAATTGTCTTACACACCACCAGGTTTATTAAAGGGACTAATTATTACATTGTCTAGTCTTTTAATCTTACTAATTATTGTAATTCGAGAAATGAAAATGAAACGAAATTCTTCGAAAGACAAGGAGAGTATTCAAAATAGTGAATTCAATCAATCAGCGTAGTATTAAACTTTACTAACTATATAAATTCAACTTGAAACAACGACATAAAAAAACCTTTCTTTTTAGATGGACGAGAGCATCTGGCCAGGCATAGAAGCGGTCAGGGCCTCTTCCTGCCACATGCCAAGTTTTAAACAAAAGGAGCAACCCAGTAGCGGGCATGTTGTATTCTGCATAGCAGCAATCTATGTGTTAAAAAATCAAGTTGGATATATATAGAAATTTGTAATAAAGAAGGTTAATGCTAAAAAACCTATATTTTGAAGTGCCCCCTCAAAGTTAGGCAGATTATTTCATTAAGCAAACGAAAAAGCATGAACTCGATTTTAGCGGGGTCATGCTTTTTCGTTTTCCCTAATTCATAGGCTATTTATGCTTTGTCTTGTTTGCTGATGTTTCCTTATTTCGAACTAGGGTATTCAATTTTTCAAATATGCATTTTCCATTCAGATACACTCTAACTCCTACCTCTACTTTTACAGCTTGAGTTGCTTAAAATAGTGTTTTTACACCAAATAATGAGTAAGAACTTGAAAGTTTTGTTCATATCAATGAGGAGAATTGCTCAGTTAGACTTTCATATGTAGTCATCCCCACTTATCTTCTTCACTTCTTCCAATCTTAAGATGCAGCAAAGAGCGAGATAAAGTGAAACTTTAATCAGCCCTCACCAATCGGGCTTTTACAGGCAGTTTATCTCCCACCTAACTTCTTAAGAAAAGCGGAAGCGGCTCG
>NZ_JQKQ01000037.1:0-37935 GCF_000746135.1 Bacillus sp. UNC322MFChir4.1 | reverse complement strand
ACGATATCGTAAATCGCCATGAATGGACTAAGATTAAGAGATTGTTGATTGGAAATCATCCGAGACACCACCTAGAATTAGTACAATCATTATACATGAAAAAAGTGAAAGCTTCTTCGATGAAATCGAAGAAGCTTTTACTTTTTTTATTATGAGGACTTTTTCAGTGCCCTCCTTTTTAGAGGGGAGACGAGAGTATCTGGCCGTGCGTAGAAACGGTCAGGGCCCGTTCCTACCACATGCAATGTTGAAAACAAAAGGAGAAAGCAAGTGCAAATCATGTTGGATTCTGCATAGCAGCGATTTAAATATCGAAAAATTTATAGTTATGTTTAAAAACGAGGAAAGAATGCTAGATGAGTAACTGCGTGCTGATATTACGTAATAGAAAGCTTGTACAAAAAGGATTGATAAAACGAAAGACCGCAGTAAAATTTTGCTGCGGTTTTTTAATGTTCTATTTCAAAACACTTCATCTATTCTCCATCAGGAAGTTTTTCACGTTTAGGCAAGCTATAGATTTGTGGTATAGTGAGAAAGTATGTTTGCAGTAGAGGAAGGAGACTTAAACATGATTACATCTGCGCAAACTCCTTCATTAACAGAAACAATGAAAGAGTGGCATGAAGCGTTAGCATTTGAAATTAAACATTGGAAGACAGTTGGTGGAAGTAAATTATCCATTATAAATGGACGTTTTTTATATACAGATTATGAAAGTAGTGTTTATGTATTTCAACTCATTTCTGAAGTAAGTTTACCAGACGGAACACCGATTCGAATTGAATTTGACGGTGAGGAAGCAACTGGGGAAGTACTATCTGTTCAAGGCTTAGACATTGAAGTCAAACTCAATTGTTATATGCAGCAACATATACAGGAAGCGGCGTTGTACAGTGAGCCGTGGCAGCTTTTAGAACAGTTGCAAGAACGTTTAAAAGAAGTAAGAAAAGATAAACAAAGGCGTCAGCGCGTGAAACGGTTACTACAAGGAACGAGTGAACCAAAACATATTGCGAAAATGAAAACAGTGAAAAATGAACTTGCATACCGTGCTTTTTATAATGCAACAACGTACGTTTGGGGACCACCAGGAACCGGAAAATCATACAATTTATCACGCATTATTGCAACGCATTATCAAAGTGGAAAATCTGTTCTTGTATTAGCTCATAGTAACGCAGCGGTTGATGTATTAATGGGCGAAGTAACAAGGCAAATTGAGAAAAAAGAAAAGTGGGTACCGGGAGATGTGATTCGGTATGGTTTTAGTCAAAATGACCAAATTCGTAATCATGAAACGTTACTAACTACGCGATTAGTGGAATCAACAAATGAAGAATGGGAAGAAGAAAGGCTCTATTTAGAAGAATTAAGACAAGAATTAAGACAAAAAATTCTTTCTTATAAAGCGACTTCTGCTGAAAAGAGAAAAATGCAGGAAATAGAAGGAGATCTTCGCAAGCAAAAAGCAAAAGTGAAAGAGGTTGAAAAAGAGTATATTGAAAATGCAAAAGTCATTGGGGCAACATTATCGAAATGTGCAATCGATTCACTTGTTTATGAAAGAACGTTTGACCTTGTAGTCGTAGATGAAGTAAGTATGGCATATGTTCCGCAAATTGCATTAGCAGCTTCTTTAGGAAAACGTATTGTAGTGTGCGGAGACTTTTTACAATTACCACCAATTGCCTTATCAAACCATGAACTTGTGAATAAGTGGCTAAAAGAAGATATGTTTTACCATGCGGGTATAGTAGAAGCGGTAAATGAACGTAAAAAGCATCCGAACTTATACATGTTGCAAGAGCAGCGTCGTATGCATCCGCATATTTCAAGCTTTACAAACGAATTTATTTATAAAAATGAAGTGTTCAATCATCCTTCTGTTACAGAGCGAGATAAAATAGCGACTTTACAGCCTTTCATGAAAGAAGCAGCAGTTTTACTAGATACAAGTAATATGGGCGCTTATTCATTAAAAGACGTAGCATCAAGTTCACGTTATAATATTTTTTCTGGACTAATAGCAATGCAGCTTACGCTAATTGGTTTAATGGATGGAATACCGTCAATTGGTATTGTAACTCCATATCGTGCACAGTCGCGTTTTTTATCAACATGCATTAGGGAATTGCTTCAGAAAACAAAGTTCAAAAATGCGCCTGTACTAGCAGCAACCGTTCATAAATTTCAAGGATCTGAGCGAGATATGATTTTATTCGATACAGTTGATAGTTATCCGCAAGAACGGCCGGGTGTGCTATTCTTTGATCAAAAAAATCACCGCCTCGTTAATGTTGCAGTAACGAGAGCGAGGGGGAAATTTATTCAGCTATCAGATTGTCAGTATATGAGGCAAAATCTTTCGCGAAAACAAGCTTTATCTCATTTAACCTCTCATTTACAAAGGCAAGGAGATGTGTATGATCGTACAACATTAAGATCAATTCTAGAGCGGAAGATTACGAAAAGATTGCGGTGGTTTGTACAAACAAGCAAAGAAGAAACGAAAGTATTATTAAAAGATATAATTTTAGCGAAAAAGAAAATTATTATATCCATTCCTAATTCAAGTCGCATGGATAAGAGGGTATGGCAAGCATTAGCACGTGCAGAAGCATCCGTAATGATCTATACAGAAGCTCAAGTTCCGATAAAAAACGTACAAGTGCATCGTCAAAACAAAGTAATGCCATTTGTTATCATCGATGATGAAATCATGTGGGTAGGTGCCCCGTTAACATCTCAGATGATCTTTGATGGTAGTCCGGAATTTCCGTATATAACAGCGAGACTACAAGCACCGCAAACAATTGGAGTATTAAAAGGGTTTTTAGATATAAAGACATAAAACCATTTTTCTAGACGGTCGAGAGTATCTGACCATGCATAGAAGCGGTCAGGGCCTTTTTTTGCCACATGCGAAGTTCAAACAAAAGGAGAAAGCAAGTGTAGGATTCTTTTTTTCTGCATAGCAGCAATCTATATGACGGAAAATTAAAATGGATTCATATAGTTTAGGAAATAAATCAAAAATAACCTCAGACAAAAAGTTCCTGGGGTTATTTGGTGTAAAGGAATGATGTCGAATTTGTCGAATAAATGTTATGAGGTGAAAGAAATGGAATTGTTAACAGCAATAGATGAAAATTGTAAAGAAGAAATACGATGTTGTTTATATAAGGAAGAGATGTTTCAGACATTAGCGATTCAAGGTTTAGAAAATGAACAACTTGGAGAATGGTATGTGGAGAGGGCTGACAATAAAGTAACGAGTATTTTGTATATAAAGGATGAAGGGAATGCATCTTTTACTACATTTTGGGTAAAAGACAAAACCAAGCTTGAAGTTATCGCACAACAGATTAAGTGTTTGAAAAGAAGCTCTATACTTCTTGCTGGGAAGAGTGAATATGTAGAAAGTATTTTCAAGTATTTAGGGATAAAGAAAGAGATTAGTAGAGATATTCATTATGTATATAGTCAGAAGCTTACCAAGGATACAGATATTTCAATAGTTAGAAAAGCAATTCATAATGAATATGACATATCATACATTCATAAATTTTTTATTCATTTTTTTCAGCCGAGTAGTGAGGAGCAGCTGCAGCGTTTAATCAATAAAGAAAAAATAAGCAATGATATTGAGAAAGGGATTTATTTTGTTATGCATGACAATGTCCCGATCGGTATGGGAAGATACGGAAGTTATACAAAGAATTATATTGAATTCACAACATTTTATATTGAAGAAAAATTTCGTAGGCAGAAATATGGACAAAAATTATTGTCTTATATGATTGCAGATTGTTTGAAGTGTGGAAAAATCCCTATTTTACAAACATCTTCTAATATTATATCAGCTAGAAGTTTATACGAAAAACTTGGTTTTAAAGAAGTAACAGACTATAGTTTTACATTTATCCCGCATTAACGGGCAATAAGATTCTCCCACCTCAAGAGATAGACAAAAGCAAAGAAGAGAGGTGGGGAGTTAATTAAGAACAAGACCAATTTTTCCTTATTTCCTCTACTACAACCTCTGGATTATCGCAATGTAGCATATGAGTTGTATTAGGAATGCATTTTACTGTTCCTCTTGTTTTCTGCTCAAAAATATTTGCTGTCTTATCTCGGTATTCGTTCCAGCTGCTCGGCAATGTAGCTCTTAGTAATATGATATTGGATGGCAAGTTTTCATAAATATCTGCTGTTTCGTGTTTATGCATAGCTTTAATAATATTTCCAGCTGTTATGCCTCTTGCGTGCCAATATATTTTATTGTTTTTTTCGAAGCCAAGATCCTTTACAGACATTTCTATGAGCGGAGACCACCTTGTATATACTTTTTTTTCACTATTGAAAAACCCTTTCCAATCATCAAACACATATTCTTCAAAATCTTTTTCATAGTACGCTACTTCTTCTTCCATAGTTTGGTTCTTAAGTTTTTTCGTTTGATAACCGCCATCAATGAGAATGGAATCTTTTACTCTTTTTGGATATTCCGCTAAATAAAATAATGATGCAAAACTTCCCCAAGAATGTGATAAGAAATAAAATTGGCCAATATCAAGATGATCCAATAAGTCATTTAGCCACGTCGCCAAACGAGGCATTTCGTATTCTTCAGCTTGTTCAAATGGAGCTGTTTTACCGTGTCCAGGCGCATCAATTGCAATTACCCTATACTCCTCTTTAAGTTGTTCAGCAATTTCGATAAAGCTAAGACTCGTGCCGCCTAATCCGTGTAAACAAAAGATTACAGGGGTATTTTTTCTTCCCCATTCTGTAATATGTACATCTATTTTTCCATTTTTAACAAAATAACGTTTCAAAATATATTTCCTCCTAAAGTCTTTTTGGTCTAAAGTTTTGAAAATTTATACAATTAATATTATTATATAATGGAGATGAAAAATAAAGGGGACTGTCCAGTGGAAATTGTACATAATCGAGCAAAATTGCAGTTACTATCTATAAATGATGTAAGACCATTGTATGCCATCATTGAAAAATACCCAGATATTTGGACATATTTAATCGCGAAAATGGATTGCATGGAAGATATGGAAAGATTAGTTGAAGAATCAATAGAAAAGTATAAAAAGAGAATTGACCTTCCGTTTACTGTAATTGATCAAACAACAAATGAGATTGTGGGAACGACGCGGCTATACAACGTATCAATTGATTGTAAAACAGCCGAACTCGGGCATACTTGGTACAGTCCAATTGTACAACGAACAAGTGTAAATACAGAGTGCAAATATATGATGCTTCGCTATGCATTTGAAGAGCTAGGCATGTTACGTGTCCAAATTAAAACCGATGCTCGTAATGAAAAGTCACAACGAGCAATTGAAAGGTTAGGGGCAGTTAAAGAAGGAGTAACGCGAAATGAACGCCAACTTCCAAATGGATACGTGAGGGATGCGGTTGTTTATAGTATTATTTCAGCAGATTGGCCAAGTATAAAAGAACAGTTAGAAAATAAATTAATGTGTTATAGGTAGAGGGGGATAAAGTTGCCGTATATAGAAACAGAACGTTTAAAAATGATTACTTTCACATTAGAATTAGTAGAGGCTACAATAAAAGGGAATGAGGAGCTTTCAAAAGTAATTCCTTATAAAGTTTCGAATCAATGGCCAATGCTTGATTATGCGGAAATTTTACCTTGGAAAGCAGAGAGGCTACAGGAAAATCCAGAGAGTAGTAGGTGGAGTGGTCTTATTATTCATAAAGATGATGATACAATAATTGGTGATATGGGCTGTAAAGGCGGTCCAGATGTAAATGGAATTGTTGAAATAGGCTATAGTATTGTCCCAGATTACCAAGGAAAAGGATATGCTACAGAAATGGTAAAAGGCCTTGTGGAGTGGTTATTAAATCAGGAGAATATAACGACAATTAAGGCGGAATGTTTAACAAGTAATACTGCTTCTGCAAGAGTATTGGAGAAATCTGGTTTTTGTTGTGTGCTACAGGAAGATGATATGAAATATTGGATTTTGAAATAACAGTCAAAGAGAAATGCCTCCTAGTATGCTAGGGGCATTTTTTTCTTACAAAATGATTACGTATTTTATATACTTTTTTTTCATGATTCCATTCTGCGGAAAAATTCGCTACAATATAGAAGTTGAGAGTTTGAGAGAAATATAAGTTGTTATTGTAAATAGACCATTTTTATATAATTTAAAAACATTTTCTTTTTTGGGGGGACGAGAGCATCTGGCCGCGCATAGAAGCGGTCAAGGCCTTTTCCTACCACATGCAAAGTTTGAAACAAAAGGAGCAAGCATGTAGCGATTATGTTGAATCTTGCATAGCGGTGACTTAGATGGTGAAAAAATGGAACGGATATATCTTAATGTGAAATATAAAAGTCTCTTTTTATTACAATCTCTATTATAGAACTGCTTTTAAAGAAGATACCTTCTTTCAGATGAATTCAAATAACAAGTTGACCGATTATTCGATTAAACGAATTTTGTATAAAGTATGTATGAGTTACGGGGGCTATAAGTTTATGAAGAAAAAAAGAAGTATAAAATTAAGGGTGGTACAGGCACTCTTATTCATACTTGGTTCCATTATTGTATTTGTCGGGTATGCGGCGTATGATATTTGGCATTATCGTTCTAAGACAGATCAAGTTAATACAGATGCGGCAGTTGTGCTAGGGGCTGCTTCTTGGAATGGAAAACCGTCACCGGTGCTTCGCGAGAGAATTAATCATGCCATTTCTCTCTATCAAAATGGAGATGTTAAAAAAATTATTTTTACAGGTGGTACGAAATTTGAAGCGGAACTAGAAGAAGCACGTACGTCAAAAATATATGCATTAAAGCATGGTGTGAAGGATGAAGATATTTTAATTGAAACGGAGTCGCGTTTTACTGAAGAGAATTTAAAAAATGCTCTGCAGATTGGAAAAGATAATGGCATACAAACGTATACAATTGTAAGTGATCCACTTCATATGAAACGAGCGATGCGAATTGCTAAGCATCTCGGTATGGATGCATATTCTTCACCAACACCAACGTCTGCGTACCGCAGCCTAGACACAGAGTTACCGTTCTTTTTTAAAGAGTTATGTTCTTATATTGGTTATGTTGCATCCTTACCTGTTCGGTTTTTCAAGGGTGATGGGTAAGGGAGATTTCCTAATGTATTAGGAAATCTTTTTTTGTTTAAAACATTGTTTTTATATCGGAATAGTGAGACAATTGAAGTGTAGATTAATATGTTTAAGGAAAAGAATGTGTAAAGTGAAGTATCCATGAACGAAATTTTTGTCGTGTAATAACTAAAGAGAATTGTATGCATATAATTTTAGGATGACGATGAAAGGATTGATGAAATGGATTTTGTAAGAACGAAAGAGCAACAAGAGCGGCTTAGTAAATTACAACCATATATCACTCTATTTTCAAAGAGAGAACAGCAGTTAGATAAATTGTATTCATTTCCTTTTGAAAATGTAGTAGATTTAAAGGGAATTGGGTATACATCATGGACAGTTCCAAAGGACGAAGGTGGGATAGGCATATCCTTATATGATCTTTTACTTTTTCAAGAATACATTGCACAAGGCGATGGTGCAACGGCACTATGTATGGGATGGCATCTTGGGATTATGCATGAACTTTCAGAAAATCGTTCATGGGATAAGAGAATGTTTTCTTGGCTTTGCAAAAAGGTGAAAAACGGAGCGCTTATAAACCGTGCTGCAACGGAACGAAACACGGGGAGTCCGACAAGAGGAGGAAGGCTAGAGACAACAGCATTACGAAAAGGAGATAAGTGGATTATTTCAGGACAAAAAACATTTACAACAATGGCACCGGTATTAGATTATTTCTTTGTTTCCGCATCTATAGAAGGAACGGAAGAAGTAGGTGAATTTCTTGTTCCGCGTCATACAGAGGGTGTTTCAATTGAAGAAACGTGGGATAGTGTAGCTATGCGCGGTACAGCAAGTCATGATTTAATTTTAGAACAAGTAGCAGTTCCGTATAAATATTTTGTTGAGAAAATTTCTCCTCGTAATATAGAAAAGAGAAGAGGATGGCTTCTTCACATTCCGGCTTGTTATCTCGGAATTGCCCAAGCAGCGCGGCAGTATGCTTTGCAATTTGCTGCAACGTATCAACCGAATAGTTTGAAAGAGCCGATTGCAATGGTGCCAAATGTGCAAAGATTAATAGGAGAAATAGAATTAGAGTTGCTGCAATCCCGTTCGTTTTTATATAGTGTTGCAAAGCGGTATGAAGAAGAAAATAAACAGTGTATGCAAGCCGAGATGGCTGCGGTGAAGTATACGGTGACAAATGCAGTGATTTCTATAGTTGATAAGGCGATGCGTATCGTCGGAGCAAGGAGTTTATCTGAAAAAAATCCATTACACCGTTATTATTTACATGTGCGAGCTGGCCTTCATAATCCTCCAATGGATGATATGACAATTTCATTATTAGCACAGAATGCTTTGCAAGATTTTGGTGTTAAAAAATAGGTACTACTATCCTTTTTCGTATATAATAAAATGGACAATGTACAAAAAGGAGTTTAAGAATGCTAGAAGTCATCGCAACATGTTTAGAAGATGCCAAACGGATTGAGCGTGGCGGTGGGAAACGGATCGAATTAATTACAGCTTTTACAGAAGGTGGTCTTACACCAAGCTTTGCGTTAATAAAAAACGTGATACGCGCTGTTTCTATTCCGGTGCATGTAATGATTCGTCCGCATGCTAAGTCTTTCGTATATTTTAATGAAGAAATAGAATTAATGAGAGAAGATATTCGAGTGGCAAAAGAGCTTGGTGCAGCTGGTGTTGTATTAGGTGTTTTAAATGAAAAGAATGAAATTGATGAAGAAAAGTTAGCAAAATTATTAGAAGTAGTAGAGGGAATGAACGTGACGTTTCACCGTGCAATTGATGAAATGGCAGATTTAGTAGTAGCTGTCAAAACATTGCGGAAGTTTAAGGAAGTCACACATATTTTAACATCTGGTGGACAAGGGAAAATAGAAGATAACATTTCGGTCTTGCGCCAAATGCACGAGGCAAGTGAAGGGCAAATAGAAATGATTGTTGGTAGTGGTATCACGAAAGAGAATGTACAACGATTACTACATGAAACAGAGATTACACAAGCTCACGTAGGTACAGCGGTAAGAGAAGAAAAATCGTGCTTTGGTGAAGTTGTTGTTCAAAATGTACAAGAAATCGCAAAAATGACTAGTTGTTAAAGGAGATAGGGAATAGATGAAAAAGAGTGAAGTTATGTCATGGGTTAAAAGTATTGCTTTCGCTTTAATTATTGCATTTGTTTGCCGGGCGTTTTTATTTACACCATCGCTTGTGCAAGGAGAATCTATGATGCCAACGCTAGAAAACAATGAGAGAATGGTTGTAAATAAAATTGGCTATAGTGTACAAGGATTAGATCGTTTTGAAATTATCGTCTTTCATGGGAATGAAGGTCATGATTTAGTGAAACGAGTAATTGGATTACCGGGAGACACAATTGAATATAAACACGATATTTTATACGTAAATGGTAAACCAGTTGCTGAACCGTATTTAGATGAATATAAAAAGCAGGTATCAGGTGATGTGTTAACTCCTGATTTCACGTTAGAAGGAATAACTGGACAAAAAACTGTTCCAAAAGATTCTGTATTTGTACTAGGAGATAATCGTCAAGTATCTAAAGATAGCCGACGATTTGGATTTGTTTCTGAAAAGCAAATTGTTGGAAAAGGTTCAGCAGTATTTTGGCCACTGGAAAATGTTAGAGCGTTATAATTGTTTTTGGAAGGAATCAAAACTTATTTGGAGTTTTGATTCCTTCTTTTATTTTTATCCCGCTATTCGCGGGCAGTAATACTCCCGCCTCAAAATTCAGCAAAAGCATTGTCCAGTTCCAGTGGCTAGAATGTTCGGTGGCTACGCTTCTTCCTGCGAGGCAAAAAACATTTCTACGTCAGAAGCTCCATCCCCCCCTCACATTCTGGACGAGCTACTTCCGCTTTTCTTAAGAAGTTAGGCGGGATAACTTATAAAGGAAATATTTCCAAGTTATTGCGAATGCCTGTTATAATGAAAAAAGAATGATACATAGAGGTGAATGTTGTGCAGCAATATGGAGAAGTGCGTTCTATCATTAACAACGCTAAGAAAATTACAGTGTTAACTGGAGCAGGTGCAAGTACAGAAAGTGGGATTCCAGACTTTCGTTCAGCAAATGGTTTATATGCAGATGCAAATGTGGAAATGTATTTATCAAGAGGATATTATAATCGAAATCCGAAAGAATTTTGGAAACATTACAAAGCAATTTTTCAAATTGATACATTCCATCAATATAAACCGAATGATGGACATGCGTTTCTTGCACAGTTAGAGCAGACGGGAAAAGATATTGTAGTGTTAACACAAAATATTGACGGCCTTCATCAATTGAGCGGGAGTACACGTATCATTGATTTACATGGTACGCTTCAATCTGCTCATTGTCCGAAGTGTCGTGCAAAATACAACTTACAATATATGATTGAACATGAAGTACCGCGCTGTGAAAAGTGTAATTTCATTTTGAATCCAGATGTTGTGTTATATGGAGATACATTACCGCAATTTCAAAAGGCTGTTGAAAGGGTATATGAAACGGATATATTGCTTGTGATGGGAACGTCATTGAAAGTGCAGCCTGTCGCATCCTTTCCGCAAATAGCAAAACGAGAAATAGGAGCAACAACAATACTTGTTAATAATGAACAAACAGGAAAAGAACAATATTTTGATTATGTATTTCATGAAACAATTGGGGAATTTGTGAAGGGAATTGCCGCAGATCAAGATAAGCCAGAGTAATTGTATTATATTTGTTAAAATCTCATCATAGTTACGAAAAAAGAGAGCTGTTGCAAAGGGGAGAGTAGTTTGGGGGAGAACGAAAGAACATTGCTGAAAATAATTGGAAATGCCAGCGTAGGAAATAGGTTTATTTTAGGGGTAGATGGATTAAGCCGTTCTGGCAAAACAACAATTGTGGAAAAACTTAGTCAAAATATGAAAGAAAAGAAGATCCCGTTTCATGTTTTTCATATTGACGATTATATTGCTGAGCGTGAAAAACGTTACAATACGGGGAATGAAGAATGGTATGAGTATTATAAATTACAATGGGATACGGACTGGTTAAGTCGTAATTTTTTCGGTAATCTAAAATCCACTAACCATCTGATTCTTCCTATTTATGATAATGAATCTGATACACATAGTCGGCAGGAAGTTCAACTTACTAACGCTTCAGTTATCATCGTAGAAGGTGTTTTTCTGCAGCGTAAAGAGTGGAGAAACTTCTATGATTATGTCGTATATCTAGATTGTCCAAGAAGTAAGAGGTTTCTTCGTGAAAGTGAGGATACTCAAAAGAACATTGCCAAATTTGAGAATAGATATTGGAAAGCTGAAGAATTTTATGTCAATACGGAAGCTCCTGATAAACATGCTGATTTGGTTCTAAAAGGATAGAATAAAACAAACAACGCATTGTGTTTTTCGATGCGTTGTTTGTTTTATTTTAAAAAGCATTATTTTTTTAGCGATAAACCATAAACAATCGTTTCACTTGGTGTTGTAATTTTAAATCCTGTATTGTAGTCTAGCGTCATTGTATTTCCGATATAATCTTTTGTAAAATCGTCCATTTGAATAACGAGCTGATCATCTTCAAATACAACATCATTTGCATTGTATTTATCAACTATTAAATCTATGTTTACATAGACAGTACAAGTGTTTCCGATACTTCCTTTTATTCTAACAATGATTTTATTTTTGTTTTGTAGCAATTGTTCTTTTGTTGTATTTGTAACACGAATATTCATATGATCACGTTCCTTTCCTAAACACCTATTTTAACAAAGAAACAATAATATATAAATCTAATTTTGATTTTTCAATATATTAGTTAATGGCATGTAAAACAAGAAGTGACCGCTACTTACTTTTTCCCTTTGTTGTAGACATTGCATGTGGAAGGAGAAGTCCTTGAGCGTTTCTATACACGCTAGATGCCATCGTTTGCCTAAAAACATATATACAGTAACACGAGAAAACCTACCAACAGAAGTTGATAGGTTTTGGTTGTTAAAGCTCACATTTATCTAATGGGATAACCTTTGTTTTCTTTGTAAATTTATAGCCTAACCAAAGTATTAAGAAAAGAGGTAAGCCAATATATGAAACGAGTACACCGTTCCAATCGATAGACTCGCCCATAAATGCACCGTAGTTTTGACCAAGAATAACGATTAAGCATAATGCAAATGCAAAGATAGGGCCGAATGGGAACCATTTTGCTTTATATGGTAAGTCATTTAAGTCTTTTCCTTGTGCAATATATGCTTTTCGGAAACGATAGTGACTAATTGCAATTCCGATCCAAGCGATGAAACCTGACATACCAGAGGCATTTAATAGCCATACATATACAACACCATCACCGAATAAAGAAGCTAAGAAAGCAGCACATCCAACTAATGATGTTGCAATCAATGCATTTACTGGTACGCCGCGACTATTTAATTTCCCTAAAAATTTAGGTGCTTTACCTTGGTTTGCTAAATCCCAGAGCATACGTGCTGATGCATACATACCAGAGTTACCTGCAGATAAAACAGCTGTTAAAATAACCGCGTTCATTACTGATGCTGCAAAAGCAATCCCCGCTTTTTCAAATACAAGTGTAAATGGACTTACTGTTATATCACTTGCTGCAAGGTTTTCGTTTGTATAAGGGATTAATAAACCGATTACGAGAATTGCAAAAATATAGAATAATAGAATTCGCCAAAAGATGCTGCGAATTGCTTTTGGGATGTTACGCTGTGGATCTTCAGTTTCGCCAGCTGCAACTCCTAATAATTCTGTTCCTTGGAATGAGAATCCAGCTGCCATAAATACACCGATAATTGCCATGAAGCCGCCGTTAAACGGTGCATCTGCAACTGTGAAGTTTTTAAAACCAACAGGTTCTCCGCCCATAATACCGAAAATCATAAGAAATCCGACAATTAAAAAGGCGATAACAGTTACAACTTTTATAAGTGCAAACCAATATTCCGCTTCGCCAAATCCTTTAACTGATAAATAATTTAAAAGAAACATAATAGCTAAACAAATTGCACTCCAAAGTAAGGAAGGCGTATTAGGAAACCAAAATTTCATAATTAATGTAACTGCAGAGAGTTCAGCAGCAATTGTGATAGCCCAGTTATACCAGTAGTTCCAACCTAATGCGAATCCAAGTGATGGATCAACAAACCTTGTTGCATAGGTGCTAAATGATCCTGCTACAGGCATGTAGGATGCTAATTCTGCTAAGCTTGTCATTAAAAAATATACCATAATACCAATTGCAGCATAGGCGACGAGAGCACCACCAGGACCAGCTGTATGGACAACACCACCGCTTGCTAGGAATAAACCTGTTCCAATTGTACCACCAAGTGAAATCATTGTAAGATGGCGAGATTTCAATCCGCGTCGTAGTTCATTAGATGTTTGTGCAGATTGTTTTGAAGTTGTAGAGGTAACGTTAGTAGTTGCGCCGTTCATGTTCAACACTCCTTTTCTTGTAAGATAGGAAGGAGCGGGGGGAATAAAAAAAACCGCCAAAGGACTTTAGCGGAGCATTTCAAAAATAGCCACCCCATCATACCTTCCGTTAAGATAGCGCCCCACGTTTACACGGTAATTTTGTAAACGTGACAGTTCTGTTCCTATTCGAAAACAGCCCCAGCATATACTTCCAGAGAAGAAGTATAAACTTCGGCAGCTTTTCCTTTTATCTAGAGTTATTGACGTTCTCTGTGTCTCGTCTAGATTACTAATAAAAGCCGCAACCTCTACCTCATCGGATTGATGAGGATTTTTCTATTACTATGATTTTTAATATATGGCAATTGTAATGATTTTCTGAAAATAGTGCAAGGACTTTTTTATAGAAATAAATGGCTATTTTAGAAAAGCGCTTTCAAAATTCATCCCGTCCTAAAAAAAGTATGTATGAAATAACCTCCTAATAAAAAAGGTTATACAATGGTTTCGTAAAATGTTTCGAAAAATCCTTCAAAATTAATAGAAAATTCAGACAAATATTTTTCGACAAATCTATTGAGATGAAATTTTTATTACTAAGAAGAATATAGAATGCTCTTTCTAGAAAAAATCCTTTATTCTTCCAATTAGCATAATTTTTTCATTATAATAAACATAAGTTGACAGAGTCTTTGTAATTTTAAGTCACAAGAAAGAATTGAAGTGTAATGTACAAAAAGGACAAAAGTATGGGGTGAGGAGATGTTACAGTTTGATCATCTTGTTCATGTAGTTAGATGCTCTCCAGCTGAGGCGATAGACCAAATGAAACTACATGGATTTCATGTAGTTCTAGGAGGGGAGCATACGAATTGGGGAACCCACAATAGTTTATGTTATTTTGATTTAGCATATATTGAGTTTTTAGCAGTGCAAAATCAAAAGGTTGCAAACCGAGCGGAGAATCCTCTTATTCAACAAGTTGTTCATAAGTTGCAAACAGGAGAAGGAATGCTTCAAATTGCGCTGCGCACAGAACATATGGAAGAGCTTGCTAAAAGGCTGGTGGAAAAGGGTTTTCGAATAAACGGTCCATTGGAAGGTAAACGTATGAGGGATGGCGGAACTCTCTTAAGGTGGAAGATGTTATTTATTGAACAAGAAGAAGGCGGTCCTAGATTTCCGTTTTTTATTGAGTGGAGTGAATCGGATGAAAAAAGAAGGGATGATTTACAGAGAAAAGGAGTAATTTCACCTCATAACAATAACATAATTGAAATGAAAACAGTTTTCTATACTATTACTAATGTAAATGAAACAAGCAAACACTGGGAAGAGTTACTGCAAATAGAAATGAGTCCTCCAACAATAAATAAGGAGTGGAATGCGGTAGTTCAAGGTTTTTCTCTCGGGAAAATAACCATTCAATTTTGTGAACCGATAGGGAATGGTATCGTTCGGGATCAATTAAAAAATCACGGTGAATTCCCATTTGCTGTAGAGTTTGAAGGGAAGGAAGACAATATGAGTATATGTCATATACGGAATGGTATGTACTTATTCACAAAGGAATTATGTTAATTGGAGAAAGTTAGAGTTATTAGAGGGTGGGAGAAAGATGGAACAACATTCGCTCGTTTTATGCGGGAAAAAGCATCTTGAATGGAAAAAAGAAGAGATTGGTAGATTGAAAGAAGACGAATTGTTAATTAAAACAATAGCAGGCGCTATAAGTATTGGAGCAGAATTACCTCAATATAATGAGAATGATAAAACAGAAACGAGGGCCACTTACCCTAAAGAAACCGGTTATGAGAGTTATGGTGAAGTTATAAGTGTTGGTAATTGTGTCGAGTCATTTAAAATTGGTGATCGGGTAGTTGCTTTTTACGGACATAAAACCCTTGGGATTGTGAAAGAGAATAAAGCGATCCCAATTCCAAGAGACGTCCCATATTCATTCGCTTTGTTGACAATACTATCGTGTGATGCTGCGAAAGGAGTACGGAAATTAAATCCCAAAGTGAATAGTAAGGTACTTGTAACTGGAGTAGGAACAGTGGGGTTACTTTCCGTTTATTACCTTAAACATGCACTAAATCTTTCTCAAATAGACATAATTGAACCAAATGAAGCTAGAAGGGAAATAGCGAAAACATTTGGTGCTACTAATCTGTATAGTCCGAATGAAATAAAGGAGAATTATTACGATTATGGGATTGAATGTTCAGCTACAAATTCAGCGTTTACATGCCTTCAAAAAGGTGTTAAAGAGAATGGAGAGATATGTATTTTATCAGATGGTAATAAAGAAGATTTTTATTTAACACCAGAGTTTTATGAAAAGGAACTACGTATAGTAGGTTCTAGTGATGGATTAGATTATAAAAGGCATGCAAGTTGGTTCTTACATTATGTCAAACATACTCCATTTGTAGGCCAGTTATTTGAACATGAAATAACACATCAAGAGCTCATTCGGTGTTTTCAAGAGTTGAGTGATGAAAAAATAAAACCAATAAAGGTATTGGTTAAATATATTAATTAAAGGTTTTAATTTGTTTGTGACAAAAGTATAGAATATGGATTTGTTGAGCCTTGTATTTTGTATTAAATCAAAGAAAATATTTCGGGGGAATTATTAATATAAGATTTTTAGATAATAACAAAAAATGAAAGGATGGTGTGAATTGAATAAGTTGCCAGCATTGGTTCAGCGATTTATCAAAGATAATTATGGAGAGCCGAAAATGATAGTTGAGCTAAGTGGTGTGAATAAAGAAAGAGGCGCATCTTGCTTACGCCTTTTGTTTGAAAAGCGCTCTGTTATAGTTAAAAAAACTATATATAAGAGAGAATATGATGTTTATAATCATTTAACGTCGTTTTTTCATAGTAAAAAGATTTATATTCCTAATACATATTACACGTATGAAGAAGAAAAAGGTTATTGGTTTGTAATTGAAGATATACCACTGCCATTTCCTAATACTAGATGGAAAGGTGATACAGAGCAAATAAAGTATTTATTTACTTTGCATTTCAATACCTGGAATCAAAACTTAAACATAAATGAACCATTCATCTTTCAATGGAGGAAGAATTTAGATAACAAAGCATTAAAATTACTACCATTGAATTTAAAAGCAGTAATTGAGGGTTTACGTATTGTATCTAAAGATATATTCGCTAAATTATGTTGTATATCCGGTGATCCTAATCCTACAAATTGGGGAATAAGAAATAATAATCAATTAGTTTTATTCGATTGGGAACGTATAGGATATGGGTCCCCTGCTATTGATCTTGCTATTATAATCCCTGGCTTAGGAACAGTTGATAAATCATTAGAAACTAGTATTGCCAACACATACATTAACTTTTGGAAAGCTACTTCAGTATCTTTTCCATATTCAGTTTCAGAATTAACACAGCAAATTACAATAGCTAAAATATGGAGTGCATTAGATTTTATAGTTAATAATGCAGATACATTAGAAAAACAAACACTTGAGCTTATAGTCAAACAGTTAAGTGATAAATTAGAATACGAACATGCGACTTTGCAGAAGATGTAACAAATTTAAGTAACGGATTTTATGTAAATAAAAATTAAACTTCTTTTTTGGGGAATAAAAGGGTGATCATTCTAAGAAAAAGTAATTATTTTTGTTTGCATAATAAAATCGCTTGCCTCACAGCCCATTGTTGATGATCATGAACAAGCAACTGCTGTGCTTCAGAAGAAGATACCCAATGCAGGATATAGTCATCTTCTTGAGGGGTATGCTTTTCTTGTGTTTTGTTACATATGTAAAAATACCCATCATTTAAATAGTAAACGCCTTCTTTTTCAGCATAAAAGTAACGCTCAGCATTTCCAACATACTGCTGCACTTCAATTGCCCAGCCTAATTCTTCTAATAGTTCACGATGTAAGCAGCTTTCTTTTGTTTCACCATTTTCTATTCCACCGCTAGGTAAAAAGTAACGTATTCCTTTTTGGATAATGGCTATTTTAGTAGTATTTTCATTAAAAATAATTGCATAAGAACTTGGGCGTAAGATGTATTCTATATGCTGCTTCTTCTCGCCAAAAGAAGGTTTTATTTGCATATTTTTCACCTAATTTCATTTGTTTTAATTGAATTATCTCATATGATGATAGGAATCTGCAAAAATGAATTTTTAAGTTAAAAAGGAAAATGCATCTCAATATCTAATAACATAAATATCAATGGAAAAAGAGAGGGGATGACAAATGCACGTTAGGAAAATTAGACCTGAGGATTATACTACAATTCATTCTGTTATAAATGACTGGTGGGGCGGGAGACCGATGGCAGATATGCTGCCAAAGCTCTTTTTTGTTCATTTTCAAGAAACTAGCTTTATTGTTGAAATAGACAATGAAATCGCTGGCTTTTTATGTGGCTTTTTCTCGCAAACTTTTAAAGATGAAGCGTATGTTCATTTTATCGGTGTGAATCCGAAATTTAGAAGACAAGGGATTGCATCAGCACTGTATTCTTCTTTTTTTGATGCAGTTCGTTCCAATGGTCGTCACGTTGTAAAAGCAATAACATCTCCGGTTAACAAAAAATCTATACAATTTCATCGTGAGATCGGATTTGAGATTGAAGGGGGAGATGATGAAATAGATGGAGTGTCTGTACATACAAACTATGATGGAAAAGGCGGAAGTCGAGTGTTATTTATAAAGTATATGTGAATTACGATAAATTAAGGGTAATTTCCATAGTTTTAGTAAATGGAGGTTTTTAAAAGAATTAAGTAATATCAGAAGATTTAATAAAATACTAGAAGATTAGCCACAAATTTCTTAAAATGAAATTTGTGGCTTTTGATTTGTAAGTTAAGTATGGGGGGATAGAGATGGATATTGTTTTTACAGAAAACGGAAAGCGATTCAATTATCGCGTAGCAGCCGTTTGTATTGAAAATGGTCAGGTTCTTCTTCATCGCGGGAAGGGAGATAATTTTTGGTGTTTACCTGGCGGACGAGTTCAGATGCTTGAAAGTAGTGAGTCTGCTCTGAAAAGGGAGCTTCAAGAAGAATTAGAAGCGAATGCAAATGTAAAACGATTAATATGGGTTGTGGAGAAGTTTTTTACTTATGATAATCATGAGTTTCATGAAATTGGCTTTTACTATGAAACGCATTTAAAAGATGGTTCCATTCCAAAAACAGGTTCTTTTATAAGAGAAGATGCTGGGAGACAATTTGAATTTCAGTGGGCATCAATAGAAGAATTACATCTGTTTAATACACAACCGGCCTTTTTAAAAACAAAGCTCAAACATTTACCTGAGTGTGTAGAACATATTGTGACAACGTAAAGAAATAGGGAAATGTATGATAAAAAAGAGGATATAAAGGTATCCTCTTTTTTACGTGATGGAGTGAATCAGTACATATTAAAAGTAGCGGAAATCTCCTTATTTCACTTCAACTATTGGTGAATTTTCATGCTTAACGAGACAAGCTGCAAGTAAGCCTAGACCGAGTATGGCTGCAAGTAGAATAAACGTCGTAGTGAAACTGAAAGCTTTCATAAATGTAAAAGAGATAATTGGACCAAAACTTGTTCCAGCAAATAAAATGACTGTGTACATTGATATTGCAATACTACGAGCTTTACCTCCTAATTGACCAATAAGAGAAACTAAAGAAGGTACGGAGAGTGCAATACCACTTACAAAGACAATACTCATTACTGTTAAAAAGAATATGTTTGTAAGAAAGCCCATCGAAGCTAGGGCGAAAATGGAGAGAAGTAGCGCCCACCGAAGTACAAACAGAACGCTAAAACGTTTTGCTAATTTACCTGCTAGTGGAGACAATATCATTCCTAGGACCCCGAATGAACGAATATAAAGAAGTTCGTGATTGTTCATTTGGAAAGGTAGATTAGTTAAATACTGTCCTAAGGTGGTGTACATACTAACAAAAGACATGAGTAGAACAAACGCTATTACGTAACTAAATATTAGATTTTTATTAGTAAAGACAGTGCCGAGTTGCTTCATTGGCTCCCAAATATTTTTCTTTTGATTATGACTTATACTTGTTGGTAGTAACCAGAACACTATTGATGCAGTAAGAATATAAACTGCAGAAAGGGAGTAAAAAACAAATTGCCAATGAAATTGTTGGCTTACGTAAGCACTAAACACTTGACCGACGATTCCGGCAACGAGGAATCCTGTACTAATAAAACCAACAGCACCAACCTTTCTTTCGTTAGGGAATACTTCTAGTGTGTACGCTAACGCTACTGGTGAAAATGTTGCAGCAGCTAAACCTTGTAGACCCCTTAATACAACAATATATGAGAAAGAATGAACCATTCCAAGCAGTAATGAAATGACACTTAAAGAAATTAATCCAATGCATATAATGTTTTTGCGGCCATATTTTTCAGAAATCGCACCGTAAATAAAACATCCACTAGCAAAACCTATTGAAAATATACTAGAAGTTGTAGCTGCTTGCGATAGAGAAACATGAAAATTATCACTAAACATGGTAATGAGTGGGATACTTACATATAAACTGGACATAACAACCATCCCAGTCCAGCATAATATGAGTGTCATAAGATTATAGTTGTGCTGTTTTTCAAAATCGATCGCGATCATAAAATCACCTTCACCTTTATTTTAATTATATTAACTTATAGTTAGATAACCTAATTAAATGGCTAAAAAAGAGCTACTATCGCTTTGGATAGGTAGCTGTTAATTGTTATTTATCGCCCAACTCCAAGTCGTACTTGCATATTTTCATTTAATTTCTTGATGATTTTCTCAAATACTTGGCGCTCAGTAGGATCTAATTCATCAAAAATAGAGGCACAAACGGACCAATAAGTTGGCAATACTTTTTCAACAAACGTACGGCCTTCTTCGGTAATACTGACATGGATTTTTCTACGATCAAACGAGCTGGGTTTTCGTGTAACAAGGTTTCTTTTTTCCAACCAATCAATCATAGAAGTTGCAGATGCCCGCCTAATTCCTAAACGTTCAGCTATTGCTGAAGGAGTTATCACTTTGTTATCATGCAGAGTTATTAAGATTAGCAAATCAAGTTTGCTTTCTGTAATCCCGAAGTGAGCTAACTCTTGATCCATTACATCTAAGATATTATCGCTTAACCATAACATGATTAAGCCCATAGAGGCATCATTACGGTTTGTACTTGATGATGCAGAGTGATTAATAAGGTCTAAATAAGGGTGAATACCCAATTTTGGTAAGGTATCATCTGAATATGTTCCTTTTCCGTTCTTACGCATTTTCTTTATGTCTACTCCCTTTAATTAGATTATCTAACTATAATCTATTCTAACTACAAGAAAGGAATTACGCAAGAGGAATTGTAGGAAAATTTATTCTTTTTTTAGTGGCTGTTATTTTAGAAGGAGAAAGATAATAAAGTTCAACTAATAATCAGTGGGGGTTTTCTTCATCCCCACTGATTATTAGTTGAACTAATCGGGCTTTTACGGGCAGTTTATCTCCCACCTAACTTCTTAAGAAAAGCGGAAGCGGCTCGTCCCGACAGAGAGGCGCTTTTGGCCTCGTCCGAGGGGGCGAAACGACCGGAGATTCTAGCCGCTAGAGCTGGACTTTGCTTTCGCCGAATTTTGAGGTGGGAGTATTACTGCCCGCGAATAGCGGGATAAATTAGAGCATGTTTTGATTAAATCTTAATTTCTAAATTTAGACAGCAATAAGCAAAAAAATAATGATGGTAGTTTTCACTTAATAAAATAAAGGAGAGCACATGTTGTAAATGACTAATGCATACTCTCCTTTATTTTTCACATTGCTTTCATGAAGGTCTTGAAAGCTTTTTATATTATTTTTTCTTATTAACTACCTTTTTGTAGTTATATAATGTATGCGCTTCTGTTTTGAATTGCTGAAGAAGAGTGCTATCTTCTTTCTCTCCATACCTGGTAGTACTATATGCTTCTATAATAATGTTGGACTGAATATATATGTCCTCTTCAGTACGAAGTCGTTCCATCCATTGTTCCACTGTCTCACCACGTTTCCGATTTAAAGGCGGTATTAATTTTTTTTCAAGTTTAAAAATTTCTTTGCGAATTGCATTGTTAGGTGGTCGTAACTTTCGGTTTCGCTTTTGTATACTTTCTTGTTCTGGGCCAACAATGATAGGTTCATAGGCAGACATACGCCCCAATTTGAATTCATGACGCCTTTTATATAGTTTCCGAATCACATATATCGCAACAATTACAATAATCAAAGAGGTAAGACATTGGATAATGAATGGATCATATTCTTTAGTTGGACCCGGCGGAGGCTCCAATTTACCTTGCGTTAAATTAGTATTTAAAGAATGGTCTGTCTGATTCTGTTCAGCTGTTAAGAATAATGGGTTTAAAATATATCCTACTCCTAAAGCAATCCATTGAATAGCATAAGCGATACCAGCTCGGACATAAGGGAATAAAGGAATGATCAAAAAACTAATAACCCCAATAGTTGTAACTGACAATAGTCGCATTACTTGTTGGTTTCGATTAAAACTTGTCATCCATAATGTTAGGAGTGTATGCAAAATGAGTAATCCTATTTCCCATATGGATGGAAACTGCATATGGAGAAGAAAGGAACAAAAAAACCATAGAAATGCCCCTAATAATTTATGAAATGGTGAGACATTATCTTTTGCATACACAAGAAAAAAGAAAAACGGTAATAATACGCAACTTATTGAAGAAAATAACGCCATAGAATAGCAAACAATGATTTGTAGAATGAATAGTGCTACAAACCATCTTTTTTTATTTTGTCCAATCTTTACTATAGGTAGTAAACAAATATGACCAGCTAGCAAAAATAAAACAATATGTACAATTTCTCCTTTTTCGGTTAATAAAGAAAGAAGGAGAAGAAGTATAAAATCATTAACGTACCGAAGCCATGTATTCAAGCTGTTCCACCACTCCTTCATCATGAACAATATATGTTGGTTGCATTGTATGAGGGATATTGTTTTTAGAAACGCCAAGGAAAAACATCGTAGACGACCTCACTCTTTTTCGCATCATATAATGCAGAAAATTCTCTCTCGGCAGTAATGTACTATCTTCTGAAATACGCGCAAGTTCTTCAAGTGCTTTTGCATAATGCATAGGACCTTCATTTAACATTAAGTGCAGCGGTCCATCTTCTGCTAAAATGCTAATAAATAACTCAAAAGGAATTTTTCTTTCTGTTGCAATTTGACAAATGTATGTCGCATAGGAAATCAAATCTTCTATATTTTCTTTCCATCCAATTCCTCGATCTGAGGCAAGACAGATACAAATTGTCCAGCTATAATTTTTTACTGCTTCATATTGCTTAGCTTGTAAACTTTGCATTTTCGCTGATGCTTTCCAATGAATGGAACGAAATGATTCCCTTTCATACTGTTTTACTCCGACAATTGACGTTTCATCATGAAAATAAGAAAAATTTGTTCTGTATGAGCCTAGTAATAGTTGATGTATTTCTTGTAATCCCGCAACTTGCTTTGGAGTAGGATAGACAATAATTTCTGTTTTTAATTTATGCATAACGGGTAAATGAACTTGAATGATGTTAAAGGGATCACCAATGATGCATTCAAACTGTTCAATTTGGAAAACGCCTCGTCTTGTCGCTGTGAACGTTACATCCCATATGTTCTGTGAGCGAGCACGTTGTGAAAATGGGAAAGAGAAGAGCGTTTTTGATATTTGTTCTAGACCATCGTTTGGCTGCATAACGAGCGATGGATTTACATGAAAAAAACATTTTCCATTCACTAGCGGTAATTTTGCTTCATTTTGTAACGAAACGGATAGTTGTCCATTTTCTTCAGGAAACAATCTTGTTGTTTGTTTCTTATTGATTATTTGAAAGTGCTTTTCTATGTAATTGACGTATCGATAAATAAAAAAAGAAAATAGATAATAAAACAGCATCAAATATACGATATATGACTGCGGTAAATAAAATGTGAACAACAGTGTAATCGGGATCGTTAATTTAATGATATGACTTTGAAAGAGTAACGGGATCGTGACGAGACGTTGTCCATTCATGCTTGCTCAATCTCCACCGGTACATCCACCTCTTTTAAAATTGCTTCTATAATTTCATGTTTTGTTGTACGAAGAGCACCTTCCATAGATAAAATAATACGATGCTTCCAAATGTAAGGAAGTAGAACTTGTATGTCTTCTGGTGTACAAAATTCACGATTACGTAAAAAGGCAAGAGCTTGAACTGCCCTCACTAAAGCGAGTGTTCCGCGCGGACTAATTCCATTTGCAATAAAATCATGATTACGAGTTGCATTAGCAAGTTTGATAATGTAGCTTTCAATAGGTTCTGAAACATGAACATCCTTTACTTTATTTTGTACGTGGATTATATCTTCTAGTGAGATGACCGGATGAAGTTCATCTAACGGTTTGTTTTTTCGGAAACGTCGCATCATTTGAAGTTCTTCTTCCGGAGTAGGGTAGCCAATCGAAACGGTCATTAAAAAACGATCAAGCTGAGCATCTGGAAGTGGAAATGTTCCTTGTGATTCAATTGGATTTTGCGTTGCGATTACGAAAAACGGCTTTGGAAGAGGTGTGGATTGCTTTTCAAGTGTTACTTGTCTTTCTTCCATTGCTTCTAATAAACTCGATTGTGTACGAGGCATCGCACGGTTTATTTCATCAGCTAATAATAAATTTGTCATAACAGGACCAAGACGCAGTTCAAATTCACTCGTTTTCGGATTAAAGTATTCAATCCCCGTTACATCACTCGGTAAAACATCAGGTGTGAACTGTACACGTGAAAATTCCCCGCCAATACTTTTCGCAATGGTTTTTGCCAACAATGTTTTTCCTGTTCCAGGCACATCCTCTAATAAGACGTGTCCATCTGCTAATAAAGAAACTAAAAGGAGATCAATTATATTTTCTTTTCCAACAAAAACAGAAGAGATATTTTCTTTTAATTTATGTATCATTTGTTTCTTCCTTTCTAGTACAATCTTTTTGAATATTTTAACAAATCTTTCTAAAAATTAAAACTATTTCTCGTTATACTGCAATGTAGACCATCTTTTAATGAAGGAATATAAAAATGAGAAGCCCTAGGATAAAGAGTTACTTGTAATTTGTTTTTGTATTATGGAACAAAGTTGTTTTCTTCCATTTTTATCATAAATATCTCGAAATTGTACCCATTCATCGTTGTAGTAAATCGTGATGTGAGAGCTGAAGAAATAAGGGTGCTCTTTTACTTCCTTGACATTTTCGTAAATGTATTCTTCATATCGCATAGGATTATAGTTGTCTTTTTCTTTATATATAAACAGCAGCCTATTATTTGTTGTTAGTATTACTCCCGGTACAGAAGGTCCTTTATGTAGAAATAAAGATAGAGAACATTGTGTGTGATAAAGGATCGTTTCATCTGCATGGAGTAGGTTTTTTACTGTATCTCGTAATGTTGGCATTGTATTCAGTCCTTTCTGTATATTATGATTATATCGTGTGTATTGGTGCGATTTAGAAAAAATAGTAAATAACAGGGGGTAATTATGACTGGAAAACGAGATTATATTCATTTCATCCGAGAGAAAGTAGGGTCTGAACGGATTTTTCTTAATTTTGCAGGTGGTATTATTTGTAACGAGGAAGGCGAAGTGCTTCTGCAAAAACGAGGGGATAGAAATGCGTGGGGGTTTCCTGGTGGCGCCATGGAACTTGGTGAATCTGCTGAGGAGACAGCCATTCGTGAAATATATGAAGAAACAGGGATAAAGGTAACAGTTGAACACTTAATTGGTGTGTATACGAAATATTTCGATGAATATCCAAATGGAGATCAAGCGCAGACGATTGTGGTCGTTTTTCAATGCAAACCGGTAGGCGGGTCGTTAAAAGCAGATGGCAAAGAAACGTTAGAGCTTAAGTATTTTCCAGTTGATGAATTTCCACCACTCTTTGTGAAACAGCATGAAGACGCTTGGGAAGATTGGTTAACAAATAAAAAGGGATGCTTTAGATAATATACCGATAAAGAAAAACTCTTAATCAACAACTATAGCTTACATATTGTACAATCAAAAATATATTATAGTCATGTATTGAAAACGAGGGAAATTATGGTATACTATAAAAGTCTGATTAATAGATAATTCAGATAACGACTGTTAAGGAGGCGTTCATAATGACAAATAAAACTATTTTAATCACTAATAATAACAAGGGGATTACGCTTAATTAACAAAAAAAAAATAGCGTATCCCGACATTTGAAAGGGGAAAATGTATGGATACATTAAACGTAAAAATTGTAGAGTTGAATGCAGAGAATTGGTATGATTGCTGTGAATTAGAAGTTTCGAAAGAACAAAAAAATTATATTGAATCGAATGCTATTTCAATAGCCCAATCAAAATTTGAACCATCATTAAAAACTTATGCTATTTATGTTGAAGAAAACGTAGTGGGTTTTTTAATGTTTAACTCTGTAAAAGAAGAACTTGATGGTTATTGGATATATAGAATAATGATTGATAAGGATTTCCAAGGTAAAGGAATAGGAAAAACTGCCACTCAATTAATGATTTTAGAAATGGAAAAATTACCGAATGCACAAAAAATCGTTGTAGGTTATCACCCTGAAAATAAGGGAGCTCACAATTTATATTCAAGTATGGGGTTTGTTGACAATGGCGATAGATTTGGAAAAGAGATGGCTGTTGTAAAATATATTAATCAGTAAATTGAAACTTCCATAATTAGAGATTTTACGGTCTATGAATTACGGGATAAGATAATTAAAGAGCTTGGGGGAAATCTCCAAGCTCTTTTCTGTGGGAAATTAAAAGGCTTGATTTTGTGCGGGTTTAATAAATTGCTCTGGATTTTCAATTAATCCGCACGTAGCACATTGTACACGATATGTAGGACCTTGGTAGGCCATATGAAATGCACTCATATTTTCGTTTGTATATTCTTCTTCAATTTGGCCAGTTTGTGGATCTAATTTTACCGGTTTTACTGTTTGTTCAATAATGTTGAATCGTGTGCGATTTGTTTTGCAACTTGGACAAAGCATTGGTTCCATTTTAACACACCTCCATTGTTAGCATTTGATGATATGGCGAAGTTTATTCACAAGGGAAAATTTCTGGAAAGGATTTTCGCATTTTTTGTCAAAATAGTAAGAATGTAAAGGAGAGAAGAATGTGAAACTTCAAATGAAATATATAATTTTGTACGCACAGCAATATGAGGAATGTATTCGTTTTTATCGTGATATATTACAGCTGCCGATAAAAGGTGAGTACGGTACATATGTTGAATTTGATACAGGTTCTACCATTTTGGCAATCAATAGTAGAGATGATGTTCGAGAGTTAACTGGATTACCAATTCCCAAGACGTTATCACAATCATCTACATTTGAAATCGGATTTGTGGCCGACGATGTTATGGAAACAATATATAACTTAAAAAAACAAGGAGTGACGGTGTTAGTAGAGCCTGTTACAAAACCATGGGGACAAACTGTTTCTTACGTTTGTGATCCTGATGGAAATTATATTGAAATTTGCAGTTCAATAAACTAAAGGTGGGAACAAAATGAGGGGATTTCCTAGTTTAGAAACAAATCGTCTGCATTTAAGAGAATTAACATTAGTCGATGCAGATGCAATGTTTCGTTATTTTGCAAAAGAACCTGTCATTCGATATTTTGGAATGGATTCGTTTCAAAATGTGGAAGAAGTAAAAAACGTTATCAAAAACTTTAGGAGCAGATATGAAGAAGGATCTGCATTTCGCTGGGGAATTGTCTTAAAAGGTACAGATCAACTCATTGGAACGTGCGGTTTTCATTTAATTAATAATAAACATAAACGGGCTGAAATTGGTTATGAAC
The DNA here is from genome assembly GCF_000746135.1 of Bacillus sp. UNC322MFChir4.1. NCBI lineage: Bacteria > Bacillati > Bacillota > Bacilli > Caryophanales > Bacillaceae > Bacillus > Bacillus sp. UNC322MFChir4.1. The sequence goes on along the minus strand of NZ_JQKQ01000037.1, from coordinate 10,320 downwards.
TAGATGAAACATATTGGGGAAAAGGGTATGCGACAGAAGCACTGCAAGCTATTCTTACATACGGGTTTGAAACACTTTATTTTGAGAGAATTTCAGCAGTTGTATACCCAGAAAATGAATCATCTCGAAATTTATTACAAAAAGCAGGCTTTACGGAAGAAGGATTGCTTCGAAAATATATGATTCAAAATGATGTTACACATGATGTAATTATGTATTCATTATTGAAGGAAGAATGGGCAACATTACTTCAAAGTACGATGAATGCGTAAAAATGAAAAGAGACAATCTGAAACCTGAACTGCACCCTATAAAATGGACAGTTTAATAAAAATTTAAAAAGAAAAACAAAAAAGCCTTAGATATTATCTAAAGCTTTTTTTGCTAGTATTTCTTTTTAATCAATCTAAAGTCTAAATATATAAATGTTAAAAGAAAAAAGAAAATTCCTCAAACTAAATGCATTACTCAATAAAGTGAAACTTTAATCAGTGGGGTTTTTTTTCATCCCCCACTGATTATTAGTTGAACCAATCGGGCTTTTACGGGCAATTTATCTCCCACCTAACTTCTTAAGAAAAGCGGAAGCGGCTCGTTCAGAATCGCAGGACGCCCACGCCCCTGACAGAGAGGCGCTTTTTGCCTCGTCCGAGGGGGCGAAACGGCCGGAGATTCTAGCCGCTAGAGCTGGACAATGCTTTCACCAAATTTTGAGGTGGGAGTATTACTGCCCGCGAATAGCGGGATAAATCAATCCCTTTCATTATTATAAAAGGGGTGTTGTGATAATGAAGTAAGGTTAGGTAATTGAGCTTGAATCTGGTTTCTATAGTAAAAATGGTACTAATAACTCTATTATTTTTTAAATACTCCAAAGTAAACTTTTAAATAATAGTTTACCTTCAGTTTCTATGATACAACCTAATAAATGTTAATAAACGTTAATAAGTGTTAATATATGTTATGTATAGTAGATATTTACTTTGTAAAATAAGGGGGAATATTATGACTGAAACAAACGAATCTTCAGGAGTCAATTTTAAAAAAGATGTGAAGTTTTCTATTATAATCCCTGCACACAATGAAGAAAAGTACATTAGAAAATGCTTGGATTCAATTGCAAAGGCATCAGAGGCATATAAAGATCAAACTGAAGTCATAGTTGTTTTAAATCGTTGCACAGATAACACAGAAGAAATAGCAAAGTCTTATAACTGTATTACATTAAAAAATAACGATAAAAACTTATCTAAAATCCGAAATGCAGGGGCCAAAATAGCTAGTGGAGAAATAATCATTACTATAGACGCTGATACCCAAATGACAGAGTCTATGTTGTCTAATGTAGATAAATATTTAGCTTCAGGTAAATACATTGGTGGTGGGGTAACTGGGAAGTTTGAAAGAATATCTTTAGGAATATTCGTTTCCGCAATATTAATAATAATCCCCTTACTTTTTAAGTATGGAGCTATATCTGTAGGGATTTTTTGGTGCTATAGAAAAGACTTTATGGCAATCAACGGATTTAATGAAAACATGCTTATGGCAGAAGATGCAGATTTCGCTAAACGGTTAAAAGAATGGGGAAAGCAAAATAATAAGAAATTCGGTACAATTAAAAATGGAATGATAACCTCATGCAGAAGATTTGATAAATATGGAGACTGGGCTTTACTTAAAAATCCAAAAATAATCTTAGCCTATCTAAATGGAATTGATAAAAAATACGCAGATAAAACATATTATGATAACCAAGAAAGATAACGGTGAAGATTCCTAAACAAATCATCATCAAATGAACTAGTGAAACAAGATAAATAAAATTTAACAAAACGAAAAGAATCTTATTTATTTAGGATTCTTTTCGTTTTGTTGAATGTAAACTTTTACATAAAAGATTACTTCCATTTTATAAAAGTTATATCTTAAACGGCTCGATTCGATAACAAGGAGGGGAACGAATTGAAAAAGTTGACAAAACTACTATCGATTATAGGAATTTCTACAATGATCGGTATTGGTACAGGGGCTGTGATTGCTTTATCTTTCGATGATGGTAGCGAGGGGATGATAAAAGCAGTTAAAGGTGAAGAAATCAAGGCAGGAGTCGATTCTGATAAACATATAGTTGATGTAATGCACAAAATGACTCATCAAAAAGTAATATCAAAAGAAAAGCAAGGTTTTATAAAAATGACTACCGAGAATATTGAAAAAGTACGAAAGGTTGTCAATGGCAGTACTCCACTGAGCTTAAAACACGAGGGTAAATATAGAGAGATTTTATATCGTAGGGCAAATAAAGATTTCTCTCAAGTGGTAGAGGATCATAATTATATGCTTGAGCAAATAGACGACAGCAATGACGGTAAAGCGGAAAGAATAGCAACTCCAGAAGAAGAACAAAATTTCCTCATAGAACAAGCGAAAAAAGAGCGGGAAAATGAGGGTGATAATTAAAATAGGTTATCGTCCCCATGCCCATCAAGCTAAGATAAATTTGTATCCATATAATCAAAAAAACGCTATTCTTTTTGTAGAAATATACAGAAAGAATAACGTTTTTTTCGTTTTATAGATACAATTTCATTCATTTTTCTTCGTGTTCCGCATTCCATTCACTTAAATAGGATGCATATTCTAATTCATCTGGATTTTCATGTAACATAGAAATAAATTCCAATTTATTTCCATCGTAATCCAGAAAGTATACACTTGCAGCGGGCATCCATCTTTGGACAATTGGCTCTTGATTTCCTTTCCCTTGACTTCCTACTACTTCTATTCCACGCTCCTCTAACCACAATTTAGAAGTCTTTAAAAACTCCAAATCTACACCAAAAGCAAAATGTTTCGGCTCAAAGTCTTCAATATTATGTACTTCCCATAGTCCAAGCATTTGTTTTTTATTTTCTCCTACCCAAAAGAATGCCACTCTTCTTTTGGATAGTTTTCTTGCTAATGCTAACCCTAGTTTATTTTGATAGAAATCTATCGCCATTTCTAAATTTCTTACATGTAAATGAGTTTCGTATATGTTCTGTATCATTATGCTTATTCCTTTCTTTATTGGTAACTACTAGTTGAGTAGTTACTGTAATTCTAAATTTGAAATATGTATAATCCTAGTAATGTACATCCATATCTGATATACCTATTTACTATTATATCGAAATTGAAATATGATAAATCCAACTGAGGTAGCAAGTTCAAATGAAAATTCTACTACTTTTGTAGGAGAAATCTCCATTAAATTCAGATAAAATCATATTAAAATAATGAAAAAGTGCTATTCTTTTGGTAAGAATATAAAGAAAGGATGGCATTTTTTATTTTTGGGGGTAGTTACTGTTCTTAAGTTGATGGGCATGGGATGAGACCCCAAGATTAAAAGTATTTAGAGATAAGGAAACTATATCAACTTCATTTGTACATAACTGGTTTCTTTATTTAAAGAGATAAACAAAGTAGGTGATGAGTGTTTTCATGGTATGATGTATAGGTACCAATTTTTGAACAAGGAATTTTTTATGAAAAAACATATTAAAGCATTGATTGACAAGTATTAATTAACACATATGAATGAAGATTTAAAACATCGCCGCTTTGAGAATGTGTGTTGTATGTTGCAATCCTGTTAGGCGAAATAAATCATCTATATAAAGTGGAATTTCCGTCAGTTGGGGTCTTACTGCCCGTTAATACGGGATAAATTGAAAAACCACATAAAATTTTCTTTTTAGATAGGATAGGCATTGTGCTTTTGGTTCTGCATAGCGATATGTTGGAAAATCAAAGTGGATTTATATTAGTGGGGAGAATCGTATGGGGAAATATTATATTTATGAATCAAAGCTAAAAGTAGTCGGATTATTTTTTTTGATTTTGGTAATTGAAGCGATGTTTCTCTTTTTTGTTACGTATGCATTTTCATCTGAGGAGCCTAATTTTATAGTTGGATTTTTATTTGGAGCTCTTGCATTAGTTGTACTAATTGCTCTTTGGAAGGTTATTCAAAAAATGATAGCAAGAAAACCAGCCGTCATTTTAGAGCCAGAATATATTACAATTATTAATAATCCAAAATATCCTGTAAAAATTTCTTTGGAAGATGTATACGGTGTTTTACCTTATACAATCCAAGGGCAAAGGTATTTAGGAATTGTGATGGAAGATGATGTTGAAGAGCGATATATCTCCTCTATACCATCAAAAGGACAACGGCTGTATCGAGTTAATAAACGTGCTGGATTTATACCATTTAATATTCATATGAATTTATTGAAAATCGATGGAGAAGCATTACTTGCGAAGTTAGAAGAGTATGATATAAGCTTTTTAATTCCTGAAGATGAAGCGAAATAATATAACAGAAGAATTGATTTAGGTATAAGGAAAAAAGAACATCTCGATGATGAACTGTACCCCGAATCATGGACACTTAAAAAAAAGTCCATGATTCGGGGTTTTTGTGTATCTTTACACTCATCCCTCGTTATAATGAAAATACTGAATGATACATGTGAGGTACGGGAAATGAGTAAAATTATTTTTAATGAAATGCAAATGAAACAACTAGAGAAGAATGAAAATGTCGTGAAGGTATCGGAACGTTCTATTGCCTATTGTGCTGACTTTAAAATAAAGGCTGTGAAAGAAAATCAAAATGGAAAAGGTCCGAATCAAATCTTCCAGGAGAATGGATTCGATTTAGAGGTTATTGGTGAAAACAAGCCAAATCAATGTTTGAAACGTTGGAGAAAGACGTACGAACAATTTGGTGAAGAAGGGTTCTATACAGAACGCCGTGGAAAAGGAAGTACCGGTCGTCCTTCCTCAAAACAGCTATCTTCTGACGACAAGCTAAAGAAAGCGGAAGCGCGTATCGCCTTTCTAGAAGCGGAACTTGCATTCTTAAAAAAGTTAGACGAGCTCGAAAGGCAGGCGTTACAGAAGAAACGTTAACACCATGTGAAAAATATACTCTCATTGAACAGACGATTCATCGCTTCAATTTCCCGCGTATGGTACGTTATTTTTGCGAACTAGCTGGTGTAAGTCGAAGTGGTTATTACGCTTGGCTTTGTAAGGTCGATATACGTACCGAGAAAGAAGCGAGTGATGAGAAAGATTATGAATTGATTCAAGAGATTTTCAACCGAAAAAAGAAAAAATGTGGTGCACGATTCATCAAAATGAAGTTGGAAAATACAATGGGAATTACAATGAATCTCAAGCGCATCTTTCGGATTATGCGTAAATATAATCTTGTGACAAAGATTCGTCGTGCGAATCCATATAAACAAATCGCGAAAGCGACGCAAGAACACAAAACATGTCCGAACTTACTACAACGTCAATTCAACCAGAAAGAACCGGGAAAAAGTATGTTAACTGATATTACATATTTATTCTACGGAAAAGGGAAGAAAGCTTATTTATCTTGTGTAAAAGATAGTACCACACGTGAGATTTTAGCTTATCATGTTTCCCCTTCTTTACAAATGGATATTGTCTATCAAACATTAGACAAATTGAAAGATAGATTAGGAGGTACGATTCATCCTGAAGCACTTTTGCATTCCGATCAAGGCACCCATTACACACACCCTGAGTTTCAGCGTCGTGTAAAGGAAATGGGGATGAGACAGTCTATGTCACGTAAAGGAAACTGTCTAGATAATGCCTCAATAGAATCCTTTTTCGGTCATATGAAAGATGAATTAGACTATAAGTGTTGTCAAACGTTCCAATCTCTTCAATTAGTAATCGATACTTATATGAAGGATTATAATTATGATCGTTATCAATGGACACTCAAAAAAATGGCTCCGGTACAATACCGGAACCATCTTTTGAGTGCTTGATTTCTAAAAGTCTTTTTATTAAACTGTCCATTTTATAGGGTACAGTTCACAACAGACTTACCTTCTCTTTTTTCTTCTATTAATTTAATTATTTGCTCTGCTGCATGATCAATTGAAAAAATTTGTTCATCTTTTCTGCTATATCCATGTTCAGGTAGGTCAAGAACTAAACAATGAAAATTTTGAGAGAAGTAATCAACTTGTTTATCCCACATCCAACCACTTACTCCGCCACCATGTATATAAACCATCATTCTTTCATGTTCTACTCCAAATTCTTTATAATACAAGTAATTCCCCCCCAGCCATAAATTTTGTCCATTACCAATATTATACAGATGGTTTTTAATTGAACTATATTTATTCTTACATTACAGGTACTTTTCTTACACTAACCTGCCGCGTTAGTTCAATAAGAATTAAACAACTTTATTGTCACTAAACATATGGAAGTGAAAACGGAAACCCTAAAGTAGCAACTTTATAATAAATGAAATTTACTCTTTATGTTTTGTTAGACCTTCTGATAAACATTCGATCATCTTTTTCATCATCTTCGAAAAAGTCGGCTCTCCAATCTCTTGTCGATGTAATGGAATAAGTATGGTTGTTCGAAAAAGGCCAATAAGTACTTCGGGATCATCTTCTGTAACGCCTTTCTCCTGCAAAAATTTCACAAACTCCAAAGAACTCTCTAAATCTTCCTTCGCATGGTTATCTAGAAGTTCCTTAGGAAGTCTTTTCACAATTCGATCATATTCACCTCTTTGATAAAGACTTTGTAAAAATGGATTTTGTTCTATGGTTTTAAAAGATGTTTCAAAAAAACGAATTAAAAGTTCTTTTGGTGGTAGAGACTCACACATAATTTCTGAAATAATTTGATTTTTTACTTCTTCCTCTTTTCGCAACACTGCGTAAAATAACTCTTCTTTTGATGAATAATATGAATAAAAAGAACCCTTTGCGATTCCACATGCTTTTACTATGTCATCGATACTAGTTTTAGAAAATCCATATTGAATAAACAGTTCTTTACTCTTAACAAGAAGAGTCTCATGTATCTGTTTTCTCTGTTCAGATGTAATTCTTGCCATAATATACCTCCGCCTATTTTCATTTGACTATTTATAGACATTTAGTCAAATATCTGATAGGTTTATTTTATTGAATTATTTATATTTTGTAAATACATAATTGTTACCTGTGATAAAAGGCTAGATTATACTAAATAAAGGGGAAAAGACATGGGAATAAAAAATAATACATCAATTCATGGATTTGTTGCACCGGGATTTGAACTGGTAAAGGATGAGTTCATTAGAAACTTTAGTGAGAGAGGGGAAGTTGGAGCAGCCTTTTCTGTATACATTAACAATGAAGCAGTCGTTGATTTATGGGGTGGATATCGAGATCGCCAAACTCGTGCGGAATGGGAAAAAGATACACTTGTTCAAGTGTTTTCAGCTACAAAAGGTTTTGCTGCATTGGCTTTAAGTTTAGCGCATTCTAGAGGTTATATTAACTATGATGAGAAAGTGTGTTTATATTGGCCTGAGTTTGCTCAGAATGGAAAAGACAAAATAACCGTTAGACAGCTTCTTGCACATCAAGCTGGATTATCACCTCTCAATGAACTTAAAATTGATATGTTAGAAGACTTAGATACCTCTCGTCTATCAAATTCCCTTGCCGCAAGCAAACCTGCTTGGGAGGTTGGGAAATTTCAAGGTTATCACGCCTGGACAATTGGAACCTTAATTGGAGAACTGATTAAAAGAACAGACCCTAAACATCGGACCCTAAAAGATTTCTTTCAAGAAGAAATAGCAGTACCACTAAAAGCAGAGTTTTATATTGGTCTTCCTAAAGATATTTCTGAGGAGAACATAACAACTATTGAAGGAATAAATCACCCCATTCAGTTACTAAAGGGGATGACAAAGCTACCTATAAAAATGTTACTTGGTTTTCTTAATACAAAGTCATTAGTAGCTAGAAGTTTAGTAGATCCAAAAAAATTCGTAGCAAATGATAATTTTAATCATCGTCCTATTTTATCTATAGAATTCCCTTCAGGAAATGGTGTGGGGCAAGTAAGAGCAATGGCAAAAATTTATGGTTCTTTTGCTAGTGGTGCAAAAACTCTCGGATTAAGGGAAGAAACAATAAATGAATTAAGGAAAAGAGCTATCCCTCCGACATCAGGGTATTATGATCATGTGAATTGTATAAACATAGCCTATTCTTTGGGATTTTGGAAACACTTTTCAGATATGAAATTCGGGCGAAGTGAAAGCTCTTTTGGTCACCCAGGCGCAGGAGGATCATTCTGTTTTGCCGATCCAGATGAAAAGTTAGGTTATGCTTATGCGATGAACAAACATGGATTTGGCATGGCCAATGAACCAAGAGAACTTGCACTAAGAAAAGCCTTATACAGTTGCCTCTGAAAAAATAAAAATACGTGAAAATAGTTAGGGATATTTTTATTTTGTACGGTTTTTGGCTATGAATAGTGGAATAAATATTCAATATTCAACAGTTTAAATAGAGCGAGTCATCTTTTTATTTTAAGAAAATAGATGACTCGCTTTATGCTGAAATTCGCTTAGCGTATATTTTCGTTAAAATGTGGGCGCTACCCCATGCCCATCAAGCTAAGATTTTGAAATAACCCCAAAACGAAATTATTTTGCTTTTGGGATTACGAATCTCTTAATTAGATAGCACTAAAAACCGATTTCCTATAAACTATGGAAATCGGCTTTTGTAATTTGTCATTTATAATGAGCACGGCTGTTAATGTAATAAGGATAGACATTTAGAACAAAAGCTAGCAGCACCTCTCAACTATTTACTTTTTCTAAACAACCCATAACGGTATCTCCAAATGACCTAACATCAGATAAATAATCGTAACCTTCAGGTGAACCAAAGCTATTAAACATGCGAACTGCAACCAAATTTTCTTGTGGAATTACTAATAAAGTTACTCCAGTATAACCTAGGATTTGAAATGAACCTCTAGGGACTTCTACACCTATTTCTGTTTTCTTAGCAGGTAAATCTTTTACAAACCACAAAAAACCATTTTGAGGTAAGTCTTCATCTATACTTGTTGGACTCTGAATAGATGTTGCCATATGTATGATTTCTTTGGGAACAATTTGCTTTCCGTTTATATTACCTTCTTTTAGGTGTAAATAACCCCACATAGCCAACTCACGTGCTGACACATACATATTCATCTTGTCGCCCTCTGTACTATCACTTGTTTTCCAATCTTTATCTCCTTCATATCTAAGGATTACATCAACAAGCTTTTCATTTTTGTTGGCATACCAATTTGATTCGAAAAAACCTAATGGCAAAAAAACTTGCTCATGCAAAATATCAGAAATTGTTTTATTAGTTGTGCGTTTTACAATATCAGTTAAAGTCTTTATTCCGACTTGTTTATATGTCCAGTTTTCCCCTACAGGATATTCCCGATATGTAATTTCTTCTTTCTGGTTTAATCCATGAGTATGAGTTAATAAATGCCTTATTGTTGTACCCTTCCAACTACTCTCTTCAAGCTCTGGTAAATAGGTTAATACAAAGTCATCTATACTTTTTATATAACCATAAAAAACGGCATATGCCACGGCAAACCCAATATAGCTTTTTCTTACCGAAGCTACATGAAACTGAGTATCAGGCTGTACAATTCTTGTATTAGGTTTATCTGACTGCTTTCCTATATATTCTTCTAACACAATAGAATCATTATGAATCACTATAGTTGAGGCTCCCGAACAAATTACTTGGTTAGATGTGTTTAAAACGTGATTTAATATAGGAGAAAAATCTTTATTACTATGATAATTAAGAAACAATGTAAACCCTCCAAAACTGATTAGATTTAGATAAGTTACAGTTCTATAAATTCAAGTAATATTCCTTTTTCATAACATTGTATATGGGGAGCGTCACATTACTATCAAGTTAAGATTTTGCACTATCCATAAAGCAAATAAGACGTTATCCTTTCTGTAGAATTATAGGAAAGGATGGCGTTTTTTTATGGATTTTTCGATTATTGACGAACTTCAACCGATTACTGAAGAATTACAACGACATATGTCTCCTCATGTTCTAGAACACCTAGCTAAAGAAAAAGGATTCGTTCAGCGAAAGAGTAAATATCAAGCAAAGGAGTTAGTTGCTTTATGTGTATGGCTTAGTCAACAGGTCGCAAGTACATCACTCACACAATTATGTAGCTGTCTTGAAGTATCTACAGGTGTTCTTATTAGTCCTGAAGGACTTAACCAACGATTTAATGCTTCCGCAGTACAATTTCTTGAACAAGTTTTAGCTAACATTCTAACTCAAAGAATTCATTTAACAAAAGAAATAATTCATCAATATACCACAATCTTTAAGAGCATTCGGATTCTAGATT